>CAKPLX010000031.1 GCA_934167785.1 uncultured Bacilli bacterium | reverse complement strand
TTACAATACCCAATCAATATAAAATGTCCAGACCCAAGACTTGCTAAAGTCATAATATCTCAATATGGTGGTCCGGATGGAGAATTAGCAGCATCTTTAAGATATTTATCACAAAGATTTGGGATGCCAGATCAAAAAGCTAAAGCAATTTTAAATGATATAGGTACAGAAGAATTAGCCCACCTAGAAATGGTAGGAACAATAGTACACCAATTAACAAGAGGAGCATCAATAGAAGAAATAGAAAAAGCTGGATTAGGAGCTTACTATACAGACCATGGAGTAGATGTATACCCACAATCAGCAGCAGGAGCTCCATTTAGTGCAAATTGCTTAGCTTGTAAAGGAGACCCAATAGCAAACTTGCAAGAAGATTTAGCAGCCGAGCAAAAAGCAAGAGCAACTTATGAAAAATTGATAGACTTATGTAGAGACAATCCAGATGTAATAGATCCATTAAGATATTTAAGAGAAAGAGAAGTAGTACACTTCCAAAGATTTGGCGAAGCTCTAAGAGGAGTTCAAGACAAATTAGCAGATAAAAAATTCTATATGAATAATTGTAAATAAAAAAAGTCCCCAGAGTTCAATGAAACAATGGGGATATATTTGCAAGTTGATAAAATATCACATCAACAAATTGACATAATACACTAAACGTGATATAATACAAAATGTAGTTTTGCAATTTTAGTATAGAATAATGGAGGTAGACAACATGGCAGACAACATGTACACAACAACAACAGCAGAAATGCAACCACGGGGAAAAACAGCAAAAGATGTAATTCCTCTCGATAGTCAAGCTGCATATGATGCGCTTGAACCAGCAGAGCAGCAGGAAATACTCACATTGTCCAAGTCCATTGATGTGACAAAATTTGATAATGTAACATCATATGGCTCAGAGGTTATGAGAAAAACATTTGAACAGTGTGGACAGTTTTTGAAATCTGAAAGCGGAAGCGAAGCCGACCAGGAAGTAATACGTAGAGTCGTAGAACTTGCTAAAAAAGCATCAGATAGCTATGATGATTTTGATCTTGCTTTGCAGGAGCCAAATTTTCTTGAAAAAATATTACTTAAATTAAGTAGTAGCAAGAAAAATGGCAGAGTTAAAAAAATTCAGACTCATGCAATAACTAATTATAAATTGTTAGTTGAGCTTAAAGCCTCATGTGAATCGTGGCTTGAAATTCTGCGAAATGCAATGGGAAATATTACATTCTCAGAAATAAGTGACACAGAAAATCTGAAATTGCTTGAAAAGTATATAATTTCAGGAAAATTCGCAGAAAAGAGAATTGCACAAGAGTTGCAACAGATGGAAGCAAACATGAAGAAAACAGGTCTTGTAACAGATTCACAGAAGTATGATCAGCTGAAAGAAGGGTATGATATCTTTGTATTGAGATTGACCAACCTTGAAAAATCGAGAGTGATGTATTATCTGAGTTTGGGGCAGTTAATGCTGATAAAACGCAGCAATAAAAATGTACAGATAGCAATTCATACTCAATCAGATAACTGTATATCTCTTATTGCACAACAGTTAAGAAACGCAGTATTAAATGCTAAAAACCAGGAAGTTATTGAAGGTCAGAAGGCGTTATCACATTTAAGTGATGAACTTATCAAGGATGTTTCAAATTCTGTAGGAATTACAGCAGAAGAAGCAGAAAAATTATTGTATTATGGAATTTATGATACAGAAGCTGCTAAAGAAGCGGTAAAATCAGTAATTTCTAGCTGCGAAAATGTTAAACACATAGCAGAGGAAATGCTTCCGAAAATGAAAGCAGATGTAACAGAGCTAAATGGTCTGATTGAAGAACTTAGACCTTATGTGGATCCAGCATCAAAAAGTCTAACTCAAAAGAATTCACCAGTTACAACTAGTGTTGAGACTGGAAGCTTAAAATTTTAATTAAAACTTAATAATAAAGAACCTCATAGATGCAATTTATATGCTTTCTATGAGGTTCTTGCGGTTGATTTTACATAAATAGTATGATATAATATAGCCTGTATTAGTAAAAACTAAAGTTTTATATGAGAAAGGAGAAATTATGATTTTAAATTCTCAAGGTTATGGACATTTTTTGCATAACATTAACAATCAAGACTTTTCATACGAAACTCCTCGGATGCTACTTGTTCTAGATGGATGTAGCGGAGCTAAGTATTCAGAAGTCGGAACTAGGCTGTTTGCACAGCTTTTTTCAAGAAAGGAGGAATGTGATAGCGTAGAAAAATTTGAAAGCAACGTAAAAGAAGTTTTTGATGATATAATTCAAATGTTTCAAAAATATTATCCGGATTTTCAAACTATGGAAAAAAAATTCATATTGGAAAATATGCTATTCACTATTATTGCTTGTTTTAAATTAAAAGACAAGTATGTAGTAAAAATGTTTGGAGATGGTTATATCATTACGCAAAATATGAAGGATAAGATAAGTTATATAAAGTTTTCATATGGCAAATATCCACCATATTTTGCATATACATATTGTGACCAACCAAAATTTTTTAAAGAATATAAATTTAAAACGTTCGAGTTTGATAAAAAATTCTTTAAAAATGTTGGAATTGCTTCAGATGGTATTTTACCAATTGTTAAAGGAGAACTTAACATAGATAACTACATTTTCAAGAACCAAAAATCAATGATTGAGTTTTTAATTAGACAAAAAAGACGAGAATTTGGTGATGACGTAACGTTATTGTTTTTTAACGAAGAAAATCTTGGAGGAATAAAATGAAAAAAATCCGTTTTACTTTTAACACAAAGAGAAAGACAAAAAAAAGTATACCAATACAATATGATTTTCCGAAAACAGAAGTAGAAGATATTAATCAAAATGAAAATCCTGACAGTAGTATTATCAAAGATAAACAGGAAGAGAAAAAGAATTTAAACAATAAAGCTATTCGTATAATTCCAAAAGTAATAAATAAAAAACTTACAATTATACTTTTAGAAAATACACAAAAAGCACTTGATATGAAACAGGAGATTCAAAAAATAATAAGTAGACTTGTACCGGATGATTATATATGTGTCATTAATTATGGGAGTACTGTAAAAGCAGAAAAAGTTTCTAAAGTTGATTCGTTTAATCATGCAGAATTACTAAATGCAGAGATTATGAGTAAAGAAACACACTTTTATGATGCTTTTAAGACATTAGAACAAATTGTTTCTAATAACTACCTAAGTATAATAAAAGGCAAAGAAGAAAGCTATAAAATTAAAGATATTGACATTATTGGTATAGGTACAGGTGTAGATCTAGGATCTACAATTGATAAGGAATTAGCAAGCTATTATTTTTATGAAACAGTTTTTATAACAGACATAGAAACTAAATACTTTTGTTTTACAGAAGATACTGTTGCAGAAGTAGCAGCAATTGGATTTCATTCAATTGGATTTTTTCCATCTAAATCAAAAGAATGACAACGGAGGTTAAACAATGCTTATAAAAAAAATATTTGATTTTTTTAAAAAAGTGTTCGGCTGGAGTTGGAAAGATGATAAAAAAGATGAGGTTAATTCAGAAAAGTCTAATGTTGACAATGCAGAGGATATTACAAAAACAATGATAACAAGGCTTTATGTATTGAATCAAAAGATTGTAGTTTTCCAAGAAAGTTTTCCAGAAGAATATAAAAAATTTCAAGAACAAATCAACAAATTAACAAATAAGTATGAGTATAGTTTAAAAAACTATCAAAAAGATTTAACTTATGAAATTAATCCTGAAAATGACGGAGAATTGTTGGGTAAAGTTCTTATGCTAGAAGATGAAATTGAGAATTTTATTCAAAAGGAAGTGAAATTTGAAATCATCAGCAAACAACTTCAAAAATTAATATTAAAATTGAATATTTTATACAATGTGACAATAACACATAATAAAAAAGAAGAAAAAGAAAAGGCAATGGCTCAAGTCCAAAGAGCAATTGTGCTAGAATTCAAGATTGTGAAAGAGTTTAAGAATTGTAAATATTTATTAGAAGACAATAGACTAAACAATGAAATTATTAAATTAATTTCATATGTTGACTATGAAATTTTTAAAAATTCAATAAGAAACTCAAGCATTGAACCAATTGAAGCATTAAAAAAATTAGCAATAATGGTTGAATTTAATAAATTTGACTATGTTTATAATTTTAAAGCTTTCTTTGAGGAAGAGTTGGCACAAATCAATCTTTTAATTCTGCAGATTCCGGAACACGAGCAACGTAAGTTATTAAAAGAAGAATATAACAAAATTCTTAATAATATAACAGAGTTTAATGAAGATAATAGAATTCTACTTCCGAAATTTTGGACAAACTTTTTTGATCTTGAATCAAATATATTTGAATTATTATCTTATTATAATGTTGAAAAAGAAAACATAAAAATCAAAATATCTTCTGGAATAAATATTGAAGTAAAAGAAGATGAAGTAATAACTTCACCCAAAGCTAATACATATCTATCATTGCTAAAAGTATTTTCAAAAATACAAGATGATAAAATAATATTAGTTATGAAATTATTAAAAAATTTATCAAACGATATAACATATAAAGAAATTTATTTTTTATTAGTATTGTTTGAGATAGATAACATAATTCAAGATTTTACAAGTGAATTTGAAGATATTGAAAAATATCAAAAAAAGTATCCATATAGTGAGAAAATTATATTCAAAAAGAAAAAAAAGGTTTTACATTCAAATTGTAATGAATATATTTTCGTATTTACACTAGAAGAATGTGAAGAAGAACTTTTAGAAGTTCTAAAACAGATTAATATGGACTTTAAAGTTGTTAAAAATAACATATTCTTTAACAAGATATATTTTAATGGATTAACAAATGTTAGTAGTAGTTTAGAAACAATAAATAAAAAGAATTAACACAATGGAGGTAACTATTATGGCAAATATTTATGAATTTTCTTCAGACAATGTAAATGTATTTCTTATGATACTTGATAGCTCGAGCTCGATGGAAGATGACACAAAGAAGGTAAGAGAAGGACTTAAGAGCTACAAAAAAGAATTTGAGGATTTTTATGAAGCAGATTCTATTGCAGTAGCAATATCTAAATTTAATGATTGGTATTATCCAGGTGAGTTCAAAAAAGTCAAAGATATTTCTACAAATTATAGTACTGCTGGATCTACGGCTTTATATTACTCAATTGAAAAAGGAGCGAAACAGCTTGTAGAGTATATTGGGGAAGTTACTCAAAAAACAGGAACAATTCCGAGAGGCACATTTATCTTTTTTTCCGATGGAGAACCATGCGGCGATCCAGGAAATAAAAGAGATGCTAAAAAAGCAATTTCTAATATGAATGAGATGGGAATCACAACTGTCTTTGTTGCATTTGGTAAAGCAATATCTTCTAAGTTTGGAGATGAGTTAGGATTTCAGGCTACAGTGGATGTGGAAAATAGAGACTCATTAGTGAAATTTATGGGAGAAGAACTTTCAAAATCTTGTAAAGAACAGTCAAGAAGCATGAAAGCTCTTGGATCGAATTTCTTTAGCCACGCTAACGATAATGAAAGCTCTAGTGGATATTCAAAAACTACATCTCAGGCTTTAGAAGATGATGACTGGATTGATGAAATCTAAAGTAACAGCTAATTAAGAAAAAGGGGGAACATACTGTTTCCCCTTGCTATAGAGAAAGGACAGGATATATGTTTGGAAGAATAAAGAGTTTTGTTTATCGGATTTTTATAATATTAAATTATACTTTACTTTATATGAATTATGATGAAATAATATATGCATCAAAAAACTATGATAAACCAAATTTAATTATAAAAGTCAAATCAAAAGAAAATGGAAAGGAAATTTTTGATATAATACGTTCTTTAAAAAAATCAGATGAAGAAATAAATATTGGAGGAAAAACTTGTAAAGTTATTGATTATGTAGCAAAACATAAAAAGGTAATTTACTTTAAAATTGATTTTACAAGCGAAATAGATACAGATTTAAATTTAAAATATGATGATTTTTTAGATTATATCTTATTAAAAGGTGAATTTCCTACAGAAAACATTTACAAGAAATGGTTTGGATTTTATGGTGGATTAGCAGATGATGCAATTCATATGAATATAATAAAGTATATAGTTAATCTTGCATTAGACTTGAATGAAAAAGGATATTCTATAAAGAAAGAAAAAATACAAAAACTAAATATAGATATTTCTATTTCTGAAATCCTTGAATGTTTTGAGTTAAAACAACAAGATAAAAAGGAAGCCAATAAAATCTTAATAAGATGGTGTCATTATTATTTGTCAGGCAAAAATAATTTTGAAGATTTCTATGGAGAGATTAATAAAAAAGAGATTATAGAAACATCTGAACTTCCGTATAATTTAGGAATTGTAAAGAATTTTTATGCTTATTAC
Organism: uncultured Bacilli bacterium; assembly: GCA_934167785.1. Next base: position 5,798 of record CAKPLX010000031.1, on the reverse strand, counting down.
CTTACAGGCAATTACTCAGATGCAATTGACTATTTATTGAAAGGAAAAGATTTTTCAAATAGAAATTATGCAAATGCAAGTTGTAAAAAGTTAATATTAAATACTAATATATGGAATGATGAGAAAAATCTAAAAGAAGAAAATAGTGAATCAAAAACTTATCAAACAAAGTATGGAGATTTAAAAATCTTAAAAAAAACAACAGGATATTTTGGTAAGTTTTTTAAATCACAAATAGATAGTATTAATCATTTCTGTAAAAACCTTAAAGTAATAATAGATTTTAATGCAAATATTATTGGTTTTAAAGAAGAGAAAGAAGACAATAGAAGTATTACAGATATTGAAATAACTAATCAAATAGAAATGTTTGATTGGGTTAATAAATTTTTGAATTTTTTATTTGAGGCTAAAAAAATAAAAAAATATAAAATAAAAGATTCTAATCTAGATATTAGTAATGCTATTGTCATAGAAAAAAATTGGAATTTGAAATTTAAATCAGTAGAAAATTTATATATTTTTTTAAGGATGGACGAAGTTCTCATAAAAAAACAAGCTGTAGAAATTTTCTGTTCAATATATAAAAATTTCATAGAAAAAAAATATGGAAAAATATATACTGAGAAAGAACTATTAAAAATTCCAGAAATTAGATATTTAAGTCCAATAGTAACACAAGAGTTTATAAAATTTTATTTTTGCAAAGAGATAGATTATATTCATATATATGACGAATTAAAAAATTTCATTAAGTGTGAAAGAAGTGTTGATTTTGATAAAAAACTTGTTTTTGATGCGAGATTTGAATATAATCCATTTGTAACACCATTTAAATTTGACTATGAAATAGAAGAAGAATACGGAGAAAAAATAAAAGAAGGAATTCATAAAACTTTAAATGATGGAAGAAAATTGATTATATTCAATAAACCTAGGAAACTTGAAGATTTTACTGATGAAATTAATAAAAAAATCGGAAAAATCAAAGATAATATAGGAGATATAGAAAATGAACATTTAAAGTTTATAAAGATTTCAGAAGTTATTTATTCAAAAAATATTGTTGATGGAGTATATAGCTGTTTAGGATATATAACAACCCCAGTAAAAGGAAAAAGATTAAAAAGAACAAGTTTTCTTAAACTAAATAATATACAATTAATGTATGTATTTTATTACTATTTTTGTAAATTCACACAATATTATATTCCATATAGAAATGTATTAATGGATGAGCAAAATATGATATTTTATGTAGATATCTTAAATAGTAAATTTGAAATAAAGAAAAATAACTGTACATCAACAAAGGCTCATCTAGATTTAGTGATAAAAAACTTTATTAAATTTGGATATAATGCAAATGCTTTTTTTGGATTTGATTATTCTTCTGTAAAAAGTCTAGCTATTATTAAGCAATTAGATAAAAATAATCTTGAGTATTGTAATAAACATAACATTTATTATTTTGATGGAGAATGTCCTGTTTGTAAAAAAATTAATTATTATTTAGATAATAGTTATATAGAAAACAACATGATTTTCGAAGATGCCATTGCAAGACATTATGAATTAGATTCGAATTATAATGTTAAAATTTACAAACCAGAAGCAATTAATGGATTTGATATGGAAAATAGATTGATTGCTAAGTTGACAGATATAACACCAGAAAAATATGAACAAGATTGTTTTATACCTGTAAAAATAGTGTATAATTCTAGTGATGAGTTTATTGGTTATATTTATAATAGGGTAAGTTTTGAAAAAAGAGATCCGAAAGATTTAGAGTTATGTATCAATTTAGAAGATACAAAAAAACTAACTAATCTACATAGATTAAAAGGAATAATAAGACTTTTAATTCAAATCAAATCTCTTATCCAAAACGGTTTTACATTTAGTAGGAATCCATATGGATATGTCTTTTTGAATAAAGGACACAAACAGCAAGTACAATTAATGAATATTGAATTTATTGATAAAAATGGACAAATACAAGATACAATTTTTTGGACTTATGAGTATATATCTAAAATTATCGATCTAGATGAAAATTTAGAAGATAAAGATTTAATAAACGGAATTAAAGAAAATTTAACTCCGGAATTAGGAGAATTAGATAAATTTATAAATAAGTTACAAGATGTTGTTCATGAATTAAACAAATATTGCAATATTCATAAGCTGTATTACAGTCAAACACATCTGCTTTGTCCTATATGTATGGCTGGAATGAATTTTGAAAGTGTAAAAGTAAAAAATACATCAAAAAAAGATATTACATCCAAGAAAAAAATTGGCGAAGGTGGAGAAGCTAAGATATATAAATATAATTCTGAACAGGTAGCTAAGGTATTCAATGAAGATGTTAATTACAATTTAAAGGTTAAGATAATTGCAAAAATTATGCAAAAGGCAGAAAAGCTTAAGAAAATGGGAAAAATAGCACAAGTAAATTATGTTATTCCAGAAGAAATGCTAATAGATGAATCAAGTAAACAATTTTTTGGATATGTAATGCAGAAAGTTGAAGGAAAACCTTTGGCGGTTTTGAAAGATAAAAAAATTATCGAAGAGCTAAAACTTTCGAAAAAAGATATTTTTGAAATACTTATAAAAGTAGGAAAAGGTATCGAAGAATTACACAAGAATGATTTGTTTATTGGAGATTTAAATGGAAGAAATATTCTTTTTGATTCTCAAAAACAAGTCTACTTTTTAGATTTTGATGGAATGGGTACCGAAGATATTTCACCTGAATTTTTTACAGATGGTTATATTGACCCAATTTCCCAGAAAAATCAAAATGTTAGTCCAGATGATGATTGGTATTCGTTTGCAATTCAAGCATTTTACTATCTAACATATACACATCCTTTTAATGGAATATATATGAAAGATGGACAAAATTTGGATATCGTTCAAAAGATGGAATTAAGAATATCTCTTCTTGGAAATCATGGAATAAAACCTCCTTCAATTGCAGAACCATGGGATTGGATGAGTGAAGAATTAAAAAATGAATTTTTAAATATTTTTGAAAAAGAACAAAGAAACAGTCTTGTACCATTTCTGATTAATCAATATGATCAAAGGTATAAAGGAAGTATCTCAATTAATTATAAGTTTATGGCAAAAAATATAAATCCATTTGGCGATGAATATGATATAAAATATGTTATAAACTTAAACGTTGCAATAGCTGAAGAAAATAACCAAAAATATGCTATCATATTAACAAAAAAACAAAAATATCTCATAAAAAATATGCCTTACATTGAAGAAATAAATAAAATTAAGGATGTTACAATTTCAAAAGATGAAAAATATGCTTTTGTAATTGGAGATAATGAATTCTTTTTACTTGACTTGAAAAAAGATGTGTGCATAAGTCAAAAATCCGGAATAGAATATAATAACATAGTTGTAAATGATACTTCTGTATATTATATAGAATATTATAAGGAAAAATATGTTATTACTATGGATAGACTGAGCAAAGATTACCAGATGGAAAATAGTACATTTGAAGTTAATGGAAAACAACAGCAAATTAAATTTTTCAGAGTAGAATTCAACCAAAAATTTGTAGTAATTCAAACAGATACTAATTGTAGAGATGAAATATACTGCAATAATGAAAAACTCTGTAACATTAATTGCGAAAATGCCGATGCAAAGTATAATATTGTTTATGACAATATGACAAAAACATGGCTTGTAATTAATGAAGAAAAAAATATAGTTGTCATTAAGCCGAATGGAAAATATAAGGAATTCAAACTTAAGGTTGATGACAACAAAGTAACTGTTGACAATATTTCATATATAAATGGAAAATTGTACATTCCAGGATATGAAGAATTATTAATTGTTAATGTGAAAAAACAAGTTATTAAGAAGATGGAATGTCATAAAATTATGAATCCAACTTCAAAAATTTGTAAAACAAATGCAAGTGGCTTTAGTGTAATAACTAATGGCATAATGTATGAAGTTTACAAAGATTAAAAATGTTTACATTTTTAGAAAACTGAGCGGAGTTTCTGCTCAGTTTTTTAATTAAAATAATTTGTAAATCCAAAAAATATATGTTAAAATAATAAAAGAAAAAAATTTGGAGGAAAAATGCAAGGATTAATAATAGAAAACATATCAAACCTATATAGAATAAAAGCAGAAAATAAAATATATGAAGCAACACCAAGAGGAAAATTAAAAAAAGAAGATATTTCACCAGTAGTAGGAGACAAAGTAGAAATAAGCATATTAGATGAAAACGAAAAAAAAGCAGTAATAGAAGAAATATTACCAAGAGAAAATTATATAAAAAGACCTAAAATGAGCAATCTTGAGCAAATTGTTTTAGTAATATCATGTAAAAATCCAAAACCAGACTTACTATTATTAGACAAACAATTAGCATTTGCAGAATTCTTAAAAATCAAACCAATAATAGTTTTAAATAAGGCAGATTTAGATAAAAAGAAAGAATTCAAACAAATAAAAGAAGTGTATTCAAAAATAGGTTATACAGTAATAGAAACTGAGGCAAAAAATTTAAAAGGTATACAAGAACTTAAAAAGATGCTAAAAAACAATATAAATGCTTTTTCAGGAAACTCAGGAGTTGGAAAATCAACATTAATAAATGCAATCTTTGAAGAAGAACAAACATTAGAGGGAGAAATAAGCCAAAGAAATAAAAGAGGAAAAAATACAACAACATCAATAAAATTATATGAAATAGATGAAAATACATATATAGCAGATACACCAGGATTTTCAACTTTTGATATATCAGAAATTCAATATACAGAATTAGATAAATATTTTAAAGAATTTAAAGCAGAAATTGAAAACTGTGAATTTGTAGGATGCACACATATAAAAGAACAAAACTGTGGAATAAAACAAGCAATAGAAAGCGGAAAAATAGATCAATCAAGATATGATAGATATTGTAAAATTTATGAAGAATTAAAAGAAAAGGGGAAAAGAAAATGGTAGAAATTTCAACATCAATACTTTCAGTAAAAAAAGGAGAAGAATTAAAAACATTCTTTGCACTAGAAAAAGCAAAAACAGATTACTTTCATATAGATGTAATGGATGGAAAATTCGTAGAAAAAGATACTTATCAAAAAATGCTAGAATACGCTTCATACATCAAAAGAATATCTAATTTACCACTTGATATTCATTTGATGGTAGAAGACATAAATACAGCAATTGATGATTTTGCATCAGTAGAACCAAATATAATCACATTCCATTATGAAGCTTGTAAAAATAAAGAAGAAGTAATGGAAGTAATAAAAAAAATAAAAAATAATAATTGCAAAGTTGGAATAAGTGTAAAACCAGAAACAGATATTAAAGAAATATATGAATTTTTACCATATGTTCATATGTGCTTAGTAATGACAGTAGAGCCTGGAAAAGGTGGTCAAACTCTGTTGACAGATATGGTTAATAAAATTGTTGAGCTAAAAGAATATCTACAAAAAAATAATTTAGAAGTTGATATTGAAGCTGATGGAGGAATAAATTTGACAACAGCAGAAGCTGTAAAAAAAGCTGGAGCAAATATATTGGTTTCAGGTACAGCGATATTAATGGCAAAAGATTATAAAGTTATAATAGATGATTTAAGAGCTTAATATAAAAATAAAGAGGAGTTTGTTTATAAGCTCCTCTTTTTGTTATCTGAATTTATTTATTTTCAGTTTTATTAGTTGATTCTGATTTTTTAATTTCTTTTTTATTAGAAGTTTTCTTTTTAGGAAGTA
>CAKPLX010000030.1 GCA_934167785.1 uncultured Bacilli bacterium | reverse complement strand
CAAGAAAAGGAATTCGTTACTACATTCAACAAGAATATAAAATAATAAATGAATATAAAGACATATATTCTATAAAAAAGATATAAGAGAAAAATATATGGATTTTTCAAGAGAATTATACACTCATGGAATTATTGATGATAAAGAAATGTTTGATATAAAAGACAATTACGATTATGTTAAAGAAAATGAAAAAGATATAGAAAAGGGCTATTTTGATATTAGTATCTAATCGTCCTTGTTTTCTTCAAAAAATTTATCAATAGAAATACCTAAAACCACTGATATTTTATATACATTTACTAATGTTATACCCTCGCTACCAAGTGTACTCTCAAATTTTCTATAAAATTCAGGAGATACTCCAATATCTACTGCTAGTTGTTCTTGAGTAACATTTTTCTTTTTTCTATATTTTCTTATATTTTTAGCTACAGTCTTAATTATATCTTCATCGTAAGTAAAATCTCTTTTAAATGTTGCCATACTCTCACCTAAATAAAATTCTACTATTCAATCAAAATTAAATATGTAAAGTACAACATTACTAAAATTATATTTACAAAAAGATAAGAATATGTTAATATTATTGTAGGAAAGGAGTATAAAAAGTGGAGAAGCAAAACAATAATAAAGGAGTTATAGCATTACTTGTAGTAATTATAGTTATTTTAGCAGTATTATGCGTTTTATTTGCAACAGGAACAATAAGTTTAAAATCTAATACAACAGGGAATAATCAACAAACAAGTGAAAATACTCAAACAAATACAGAAGATAATAATACAACAAGTGATAACAATAGTAATGAGTCAAATGATTATATTAAAACAACTAGCGATAAAGTAAGATTAAATGTTGCACAGGATTATTATGAGTATGCTGAAATATCTATTGAGCAAGGCAACCTTGTTACTAAAACCAGTAGATATAAAAGCGAAATAGTTAATAATGTTAGTACTCAAACTAAAGATGAGTCTTACGAAGGAACTACTAAAACATTTACTATAAATGGTGAAAAGGCAAAATATATAACAAGTAGGTACTATCAACCTGGTGCTAATACTCATGTAATAGTTTTAACAGAATCTGGTAATGTATATGCTAATAATATTGTTGCAAGGAATAAAACCATTGATGCAGTAAATAATTTTAAGAAAACTGAATACTCTAATGTACAAGGAATAGTTAAGATTGATAATAGTGATTCAACCGAAAATGACCCTGTACCATATTATTTTGGAGCAGTTATTAACGGAGAGACTGTCACAATGAACTTTAATTTGTAATAATAAAAGAAACGAATAATGACTTAATTAACATTATTCGTTTTAATTTGCTATTTTTTAATTTTTATACTTGTTAATTCCATTAGGAACATTTGATGTGGGTGTCGTCCTCCAATCTTGAAAAAGGAAGGAGGTAGATGTTAATGAAGACCAAGACTTTTATAATAAAAGTCCTAAAGCTCATTTCTATAATTTTGTTACTTTCTACCTTACTAGTGTTAGCAATAAAAAAATAGACACTCATCAGCATTGATTGAGTGTCAAACCTAATTTATTTAGAGGCGACATTCACTTGCACAAATCGAATGTTCCTCTTTTTTATTATATGCAAGTTCTCTTGCTACATACATGATAGCATAAAATTGCTTTTTTTGCAAGTTTAACAGCACTATTTCTAATCAATTCATATAAATTGATATTGGATATTGTTTAAAAGCTTCTAACGTTTCAGTATCAAGTTTTTTTGTTAATAATTTAACTTCTTCAATGTTATCAATTAATAAATTGCATCCTAATTTTATTTCTATTTCATCATTAGCATCTCTTATATTAATTATCTCATCAATTTCCTTATCTGTAAGGCTATCTTCTCTTTTTAAAATTTGAAAATAATTCATTTTAAAAATTGGATTTTTAGGATCGTATTTTAACAATAATTCCATTAAATATTTTGAATATTGTAACAATTCTTCACTTTTAGTAATATCATATGCCTTTATTACCTCTAATGCTTGTAGATTCATTAATGTATATTCACCATCTGTAAGTTTTTTTGCCCCAAACGAATTTTTCATTTCTTCAGCGTTAATATCGTCTGATTGGTATGATTCCGAATTTAAAACAAGATAAAAATTATTCGTTTCTATTTCTTCTTGATTAGATTGATATTTAAAATGGTATTTATTTACTATATCATTATTCCACAAACTTGCAATATCAAATTTTTTATCACTGTTTATTTTAGCAAAAATAGAGAGTCTTATATCTTTAATACTAATTGATCCTACTAAACTGATATTACTTCCTAATTCAACTGGTTTATTATTTTCAATTGCGTTCATCCAAAATTCAAGTTTGTTAAAATCTTTGTCTTCCCAATTATCCAAGCAAACGTCTTTTAAAATATTATGCTTTAACAAGAAATCTTTAATTTTAGTATATTTATTTAATAATTGTTTAAATTTAATTTCTTCTTTTTTATTTGGTAATATTTTAAATTCTACATCATTTATTAAGAACATTCCATTATCAAATATTTCTTCAATAAATTTTAATTGCTTTATTCTTTCAAATAATGTACCATTTATCCTAATATTAAACTTTTTATTTTTTTAATCAAAAGTAAATGCTTTACCAAATAATACTTTTTGTCCATCAACCAAAGTTTCCAATTTAACATCATCAAATATTATATTTTTATCAATATCATAAATTTTAGCATTTAATTTTTCAACTAAATTAGTTAGTTCACCATAGCTTATATTTATAGTATAGCCATTTTCATCTAGTGTATAAATATACTTCCAAGTTCCTAAAAGATTATGTGGATTAAAGTTTTTTGGGTCACTATTCCATAAAAACATTTTAGCAATTTTTCCATTATTAGCAATTAAGTTTTCTTCATTAAATATATTTTCTTTAACACCTTTTTGCATTTGTCTATCTAAATTAAAATTTCTACACACTTCCTCAAATTGTTTGGATGAAAGAACTTCTTTCATATCAATTTTAAAATTAGTCAAAGATATATATGGGTTAAGTCTTAAAAATATTAGAAAATATTTATGTATGGATTTTGAAAATGAAATAGAAAAAATATTTACTTACTTAAATCCAGAAAAAGTAAAAGAATTAGTCAATTCAACTAATTCTCAATGTTTATGATTTTATCCTGACTTTGTCAACACTCTGACATCCCGTGAGGGATGTTTTATTTTAGTCATAATGATAATACTATAGAGATAAAAAATAATAAAAGATAATAAAAGATAACATTAAGGTATTTGTCAATACCCCTAGGGGGTGTTATAATAGAAAACATGGAGATGAGAAAAAATGAAAAATAACTGTGAACATTTTAACACCTGCCCAAAAAGTACATATAGGGATGCTGAACTAAAAAAAGCTTTAAACAAAAGGTTAAAGACCATTGAAGGACAAATTCGTGGCGTACAAAACATGATTGAAGAGGACAAATATTGTAATGATATATTAATTCAACTTCTAGCAATAAATAAATCTATCAAAAGCGTTAGTAAAGAAATATTTAAAAATCATCTCTCTACTTGTGTAGTTAGAGAGATAAAAAATGATGATCCTAAAATAATCGATGAAGTTATGGAACTAATTGGGAGACTTGATTGATGCAAACTATATATATAAAAATTGATGGAATTACTTGCGATCATTGTAGAAATAAAATCAAAAAAGAATTATTAAAGATAAAAGAAATAAAAGAAGTAGAAATATTTAAGAATATTGCAAAAGTAACTTCCTCCCAAAAAATTAAAGAAACAAAAATTATTAATACCATAAATTCATTAGATTATTTTACCAAAAAGGATTATATAAGTGAGAATATTAAAGATATAGATACCAATATCAAATTAAAAGAATTTATTTTTATATTAGTTTCCATTTTATTACTAATATTTTTGAGCAACAAAATATTTGGATATAATATATTTAACACAATTCCAACAATTAGTGATAATATTACCAATGGAATGTTGCTAGTAACAGGACTATTAACCAGCATCCATTGCATTAGCATGTGTGGGGCAATAAATTTAATGACAACATTTAATCACGAAAATAAAATAAATTTAAAAAGACCCCTTCTATATAATTTTGGTAGATTGATCTCTTATACAATTTTAGGAGGAATTGTTGGATTAATTGGATCAATTATTAGTGTTAATGAAGTAATAAATGGATTAATAATTATATTTGCTTCAATAATAATGTTTTTAATGTCCTTAAATCTATTAAATATCATTAAAATTCCTCCACAAAAAACATTTAAAAATAAAATGAAAACAAGCAATACCTTTATTATTGGACTACTAAATGGGTTAATGCCATGTGGTCCTCTACAGGCGATGCAAGTATATGCCTTATCCACAAGATCATTAATAAAAGGTGCATTATCTATGTTTTTATTTTGTTTAGGAACCATACCTCTAATGCTTGGAGTTGGGATTACATTTAATATCGTAAAGGGAAGAAAAAGAATAGTATTCAATAAAATTGCATCGGTACTTATTTTACTATTATCATTAAGCATGTTATTTAGAGGAATAAACACAATAGGGATAAATTTTAATTCAGTATTTAACGATTATGGAAATTACACCGCATCAACAATCTATAAGGATTACCAAAAAGTAAAAATCAATTTATCTTATGGAGGTTATGGAGATATCATAGTTCAAAAAGTCAAAAAAGTTAAATTGGTGATTAATGCTTCCCAAAAATACTTAACAGGATGTAACAACATTGTAACGATAAATAAGTTTAAGATAAAAAAAGAACTTGAAGCAGACGAAAATATCATAGAATTTACGCCAGATAAAGTAGGAACGTATTCTATGAATTGTCAGATGAATATGATTACCAATAACATTAAAGTAGTAGACGATGAAAAATATTTTGAGGTGAAAAAATGAAAAAAATAATTTTAAAAATTGAAGGAATGACTTGTAGCGCTTGTTCATCAAGTTTAGAAAAGTATTTGCTAAAACAAAAAGGAATAACAGATGCTTTAGTAAATTTAGTAATGTCTTCAGCAAGCATAAGTTATGAAGATGATATTACGGAAGCTGATTTAAACCGTTTTATCAGGGAAGCTGGATTTAAATCTTTAGGAGTTTATGACGAGCAAGAAGATAGTGATACCAATAAGAATATTTATTTTATAATTAATGGATTACTTGCACTATTAGTTTTATATATTTCCATGTCTCATATGATTCATTTACCTGTAATTCCTTTTCTAAACATGATTCATTATCCCATCAATTATTCAATATGTCTATTTATATTTAGTTTGTATTTTATCTATTTTGGTAAAGATATTATTTTCAATGGAATTAAAAATATTAAATATAAATCTCCTAATATGGATACATTAGTTACCTTAGGTGTTATTTCAAGTTTTATATTTAGTACATTTAACATGATAATGATACTAAAAGGAAATAGTAGATATGTAGAGAACTTATATTTTGAAAGTGTTTGTATTATTCTTTATTTAGTTAAAGTGGGAAGATATATTGATGGAATTAGTAAAGAAAAAACGAAAGACGCTATAAAGGGATTAGTAACAATTACACCAAAGACAGCTGTATTATTTGTTAATAATAAAGAACAAGAGGTATCTATTGATGAAGTAAAAAAGGACGATATTTTAATTATTAAACCAGGAAATCGATTTGCAGTTGATGGAGTTATAGTTAAGGGAAAAACACATGTTGATGAGTCATTTATAAGTGGTGAATCAACTCCTGTTAAAAAGAGGGAAAATGATAAAGTAGTTGCAGGAGCGATAAATCTAGATGGAGAAGTTTTATATAAAGCTAAAAATATAGGTAAGGATTCAACAATATCAGAAATAGTAAGATTGGTCGTTGAAGCGACAAATACAAAAGCACCCATTGCAAGAATTGCGGATAAAGTAAGTGGAATATTTGTCCCAATTGTAATTGCTTTAGCCGTAATAACCCTTCTTGTTCACTTAGCATTAGGCGTTAGTTTCAATTCATCCATTGTTTATTTTGTCACCGTACTGGTTTGTGCTTGTCCTTGTGCATTAGGACTTGCAACACCACTGGCAATAGTAGTAAGCGAAGGATTATGTGCCAAAAATGGAATATTAGTAAAAAAATCCGAAATTCTTGAAAATATAAATAAAATTGATGTAGTCGTTTTTGATAAAACAGGAACACTAACGTATGGAAATTTAAGAATAGCAAAAATAATCAATAATTCTACCTATTCAGATAATGACTTAATAGAAATAGTAACATCATTAGAAAATAAATCAACCCATCCAATAGCTAGTGCTTTTAAAAATTATGCAAAAGAAAATCATTTAAAAAATTTAAATGCAGTTGGTTTTCAAAATATAACTGGTATTGGATTAAGAGGAATGATTGATAAAAAAGAATACTTAATAGGAAATAATAAAATATTTGAAAAGTTTAAAATAGAAAATAAGATCTCTAAAGAAGAAAAAGAGTTATCTTTAGACGGCAATAGTATTGTTTATGTCGTGGAAAATAAAAAAGTGATTGCTCTTATTGGTGTAAAAGATATTATTAGAAATAATGCAAACAATGTGATTAACAAATTAAAACAAGTCAATAAAAGAATTATTATGCTCACTGGAGATAATGAAATTACCGCTAAGATAATTGCTAAGAGTATTGGAATTAAAGAAGTAATAGCCAATGTATCTCCTAAAGATAAATCAAATAAAATTAAAGAACTAAAAAATAAAGGATTAAACGTAATGATGGTTGGAGATGGGATAAATGATGCCCCAAGTTTATCTCTTGCCAATATAGGAGTAAGTTTAAATTCGGCGATTGATATAGCAGCTGATTCGGCAGATGTGATATTAATGAGAAATGACTTAAATGCAATTTATAATTTATTCGATATCGGCAAAAAAACACTTACTAATATCAAAGGAAATTTATTCTGGGCATTTTTTTACAATGTTTGTATGCTTCCAATTGCATGTGGACTATTAGAATGTCTTGATATTTCAATGAATCCAATGATAGCAGGTCTCGCTATGACATTATCTAGCTTTACTGTTATCATAAATGCTTTAAGATTAAAAAGATGGAAGGAAAGATAAGAGATGTTAACAAAAAATAAAAAAAAAGTAATTACCATTGATGGTATGGTGCGTGATCACTGTAAAACAAAGGTAGAAAAAGCATTATCAGTATTAGATGGAGTGACAAAAGTAAAAATAAATTTACATGATAAAAGAAAAGAAAAGAAATGGAAAGATTTTTTATTTACACAAATTTGTTTACAGACTCAGTTAAGATTCTAACTTTTTTACCTTTCTTTTCCCCTTTTTAATTGGTTTTTGAAACTTCTTAATGTTCATTGAAATCTCATCAATAATATTATCTACTTCATTACTAATTATTTTTGTTATTTCTTCAATATTCTCCTTAGAATCAGGGATATATCCTATTTTTTCTACCTTTTCCTTTTCAGAAAATTGCGCAAATATTGGATTAGAATCACAATAAAGAATTTCTAACCAATCTCCACCACACCCACATAATTCAATTAATTTGTTTGGTTGTTGCTCATTAGGTTTGATAATTCGATAATATTGTTTATAGCCTTCTATAATTAATTCTTTGGTTTGCACATTTCTTACTTCTTTAAAAGTAGCTGTACAAAAACCTCCTGAATAAACTGATAAATTTAATTTTTCTATAGTTCTTCTGTGTTCAGGAATTGAATTTCGTTTAATTCTAGTTGGAAAAATAAATTCTTCTATTCCCATTCTTTCTCTTATGAAATCTAAGACAAGAATAGGTTGCTTTAAATCACTGGTAGTTAAAATTCTTTTTTCAAAAGTTTTTTGTTCCTCATCAAATTTTTCTTTAATATCTAACTCACAAATAATATATTTTAAGCCATTATCATATGTCCATTCTTCTGCCCTGACTTCTGTAACATCTACGCGTGTTTTTAAAAATTTTATACTCACGCCATTAGAAGTTGAAGCAAAGAATTGATCTAACTCATTAAAATCAACTATTTTTCTCACTTTTGGATTCTTGCTTGCCCCTAAATTCCTTTCTAAAATTTCTTCAGATAGATATTGAAATATTCTATCATAAGCTTGTATTCTCATTTTTTTCTCTCCTTTTTGTTAATTGTTTTACTCCTGGTGCTTGACTATAAATCTTAATACTAGATGAAATTTTTTGGGTAATTGCAAGAATTTCTTTATTGACTACGTCAAGCATAATTTCCATAGCTTTTCTGTCGTTAATTTTAAATCCTGCAGTTTCTCTTTGATAACCATTTAATAATTGCAAGTCTGCAAGGATAGCATCATGATAGAAAAAAGTTAACTTTCCATTACTAGGGTTCCATCTTTTTAATAACTCTTTAGAGTTACTTAAAGATTTGGTAATTGGATAAGAAGGGAAATATTCCTCTTTAATTAATTTCATTGTCTTTAAATTAAATACTTCTCTAAATCTTGTCTTAAATAATCCATTGACATGAATAATGATATCTGAAACTTTGACATCTATTCTATCCTCTAAAGAATTTTTTAAACAGAATGGTAGACAAAGTGCCGCTGTTTCTAAGGTTTCTTTTTTTTCTAAATACTCTACTTTGAAAATAGGATTAGTTAAGAATTTTGCTGTTAAAATTTCTTTCCCAATATAATTTTGTTCAGTATTGTTTTTGAAAGAAAAATAAAATTTGCAATTGATATACTTTAATCCGTTGGCATAAATTTTCTCTTCTGCTCTTACCCTAGTGATATTTACCTCTTTTTTTAGTTTTTCTAATTCTAATCGATCAGATAATGGTAAAATTTTTCCTAATGTCTCTATATCCGTTACAATATGAGTGATTGGTACATTACTTGAATCACAATTTTCTTTGAATATTTCATCAGATAAATAACTAAATATTTTACTTTTGGCATTAATTGACAACTTAATCCCCCCTTTTAAGTTGATGTTATCTTAGCATTTTTTTGTTAAAAAATCAACTTTTTTAATTTATTTGAAGAATCAGAAGCATAGATTACCTTAAATTTTTCTAATAATTTTGGATATAAATCTGTACCTTTTAAGGCATTTAGAATTTCTTCTGGAGAATATTTAGGGAATAACTCATTATATTCTTCTAAGGTGGATATTTTACTAGATAAGATGCTATTTCCCAACTTTATTATTTTTTTATAGCCTCTCCTTTGATTTTCTTGCAATGTTTGATTGATATACTCATATAAAATAGGATTATCCTTGGCGGCATTATGATAAATTTGATAAAATAATTTTTTAGAAATTGCTTTTTCCTTTAAAATAATATTATCTTTAAACATTTCTTCAACAGATAAATCTTTTGCTTTCATTTCATTAAGTAAATCAATAATATCAATTAAATTAATGGATTTTCCATAGTAGGATTCAATAATTAAGTATAACGCTTCTTTCATTCTTTTATCTAAATATTTATTATTAATGATGAAAGGATAAACATTTTTTTCAGTTAAATGATAAAATTCTAAGATAGTAGTAAGGGATTGATGATCACTTTTATGAATTACTATATCATTATAAATTTTAATATTCTTAGTACGGTAAAATTCGTTGGCTTCTTGAATTAATTGGTTTAGTTCCATATTAATATTTTCATCAAATAATTGTGCTAATCGTTTTAGATCTATTTCAATATTTTTGTTTAATCCGTATGGAGAATAAAGAGCAAAAATGATTTCTTTATTCGTTAAGCAGGACTTTGCAAATTGAATACTATCTACCTTTTGATTTTCTTTTAGGCTTTTTTTGTATAACGAATAGTACTTTTTGTATAAGTACTTATACATTTTACTCCCGTTAATTGCTGCGGTTAAGATATCTTTATCCTTTAAATCAATGTTAAACATTTTATAATCTCTTTCAACCATAATATAATAATAAGAATTATCACTTTTTAGTGCCTGAATAAGATATCTTTTATCTAACTTCAATCTTTTACTTGCTGATTGTAAGGATTTTCCGTTATTTCCGACTGCAGTCATTACAATTTCTTCATCGTCTTTTAATCTATCACTTAAGTGTGCTAATGCCAATCCATTTTTAGATACTGCTAGTAACGCTAATTCTTTGTCATCGATATAATTAGTAAATCTAATAGCTGAAGGTTTGATTGAAATAATTTTTTTTACGTAATTTCGATCATTTTTTAATCTTGAACTAGCAAATTCAAAACTTAAATAACTTTTCTTACATGCCTCTAATACAACATCTTCATTATCTTGCAGTTCTTTGTTCGCATAAGATAATAATTCTCCTTTTTCTTTTATCATTTCAAATGCATAGGCATTATTGCTCATTCTCTCTTCGGAAAAAGAAAATTTTATCCCTTGCTGCACTGCTTTTAAAACAAAGGCTTCACTATTTCTTAATTGTGGAGCTAAATCATCAAATACATTTCTATTTTTAGCTAGTGCTAATAAAGCAATACCCTCATCAGCAGTAAACATTGTATATTTAATGGCTCTTGGACATTCACTGACTATTTCTTTTATATACTCCCTTTCCTTTTGAAGATCACTGTTGATGAAGCAAAAATTTCTAGGATCTTTTTTGATATACTCTAACATTAAATTTTTATCACTAGTTATCTCATTACCAGCATACTCTAAGACGTTTTCTATTAACGTAAATTCACTATTCGTAAAATTGCTATCTACTAATTTTTTAAATAAATATTTACTATTTTTCAATTCTGGATTTTCCGCTAGAATTGATAGATCTATTTTTTCATTGATTAGTAGTGTATATATTTTTTCTATTTCTTCTATTTTCATTTTTTTCTCCTTTTTATTAAATTTTTCTTTTTTTCTCCTTTTTATTAAATTTTTCTTTTTTTCTCTTCGAGATGAAAAATTTTTTAGTACTGTTAAAGTCTTTAATTTTTACTGTTTCCTTTGTTAAAAATACAAAAGATGAATCAATTGAGTATTTTAACATTTTTTTGAGAAAAAAGATACTCTTTTTAAATAAAATCTTTAAAATCTAAAAAAAAGAAAAGATAGCCATAATTGCTATCTTAAGATGTCAAGAAAGAGGATACTCAAAATCCAATTTTTTTAATACTGAATTATCCTTTATCTTGAGATTATACTTTTAAAACAATTGTTCCGTTTTTATTTGGTAGCTTTTGCAATCTTTTTCATAAATGATATCCCCTTCTCCTACTTTTCCAATTAATAAAGAGGAATCATCAAAATGATTTTTCATATTTTAAAAAACGACTCTTTTATTGGTATTAGCATAGCAATATCTACATAAATGACCGCAAGAATCGTAAGCACCAATATCATTTTCCATGAAACATTTACAGCCAGTGTGAATGTGTTTTGTATGGGGAAGTTTTATTTTGTAAGGAATAGTTGAAGAAATAATCTTTTCACTTTTACAACCGTTACAGTTTAATCCATACTTTTCCAAAAATTCTCCCTCACGCAAGCATATATTCGAATATCATGATATTTTCCTACTTTAAAAAAAGCAGTAGCGATTTTTATTTTTTCTTCTTTTGTTGGACAAACTAAATCAGGAGCATTTTTCTTTACTTTTTCATAATGATCAAGAAAACTAATTACACAAGTATTGGTATATCCATATTTAACTGTTTGGCTATTTTTTCAAATTCTAAAATATGCCTTTCAATCGTATACTCTTGATTTAAAAAAATAGGATCATATCACCAACCTACAAAACTATCAGGAAGCATTGTACTAATTTTTTAAAAGAATTAATTACATTCTCTTTTTGGGAAACATTTTGCTCAATATCTCTACCGTAAGGTGTTATTGTTACATGTCATAACATATTATATTTTTTTAATTCTTCTAAATATTTTAACATCGGCTCTGGATTTTTAGTGCAAAAATCAATACAGTCAACACAACTAGGATCTAATTGGTATTTTGTTATTTGGTTAGGATAATATGGATTTCTTATCATTACATATCCCTTTCTAATTCTTCTTATGAACCAGTTTGCATAAAAAGTTGGAATATCTGTTCTCATTCCTGTTGAAATAATCATTTTTGATCCTTATATAAGAAGCAATCTTTTTCATGAGAAAAAATTACTCTTACTGCTTGTAAATAAGAATATATCGTTGTAGATCCAACAAATTTCATGACTCTTTTGATTAAATCCTTAGAAAGAGCATTGGATAATTCATTTGTTGTTTTATTTATTTCATATGTTATTTTTCCATTCGTAAATTGTTTTAAATAATTGGCAAAAGTATGATATTCTTCTTTGATCTTTAAAAAAATTTGTGCATTATTAATGCTTGCTCTTATCTTTAATTGATTTCGAATAATTCCTTGATTTTTTAATAACTCTTGAATCTTTTTTTCATCATATGAGGCAATCTTTTGTACATCAAAAAAATCAAACGCTAATCGAAAGTTTTCTCTTTTGTTTAAAATACATTCCCATGATAAACCAGCCTGAAAGGATTCTAAAAGAAGCATTTCAAATAAATAATTATCATTCATGTTGGTAATTCCCCATTCTTTATCATGATAGTCAATATATTTTTTGTTTTTGATATTACACCATCTACACCTTTGCATTTTACCTTAGCATTCTTGGTTTTTTTTAAGATTTTTTTATTTCCCTTGTAGTTAGAAAATTGCAAGATAGAATTAAGAGCTTTTTCTTGAATTGATTTTCCAGTAAGTAATTCTTCCTGTGATAATTCTAAAGTATTCGCTATTTCTTTGATTAAAAATTCATTATTGTATGAACTACTACATTGTCTTAATGTTTCTAAAAAATACTGAATAGTTTCTTTTTTAGAAGAATTATATTTTTCTGAAATAGTTTCTATTAATCCTCGAATAAATAAATAGGAAGACATATAAGATAGTCTAAAAGAACAAGATTTGTTTGGAAGAAGCGCATCATCCCCATAAGTTCTATCTCTCGACTTTTCAATTAATTCTTTGATACTATATATTTGCGTTATTTCCAAATTTAAAAGAAGTTCTTGGTGTTCTAAATAGTCAGTTTCTAAATTTAATCCATATAGTGGTAAAGTTTCGACAACTCCTTCAGAAATAACCTGGTTTCCTGTCATAAATTGTCCAAGTATGATATGAGATAATTCATGAAGTTCATTTTCTAATTTTTCTATTGTTATATTTTCAATCTTCTTATTTTCTACTAAATTTTGACTTAGTCCAAAGGCAAGGTTGAACCCATCTAAGTCATAGCAAACAACTGGCTTTCCACATCCTTTTTTATTTTTAGCAAAAATTGCTGGAACTTGGAGTAATTCGGGAAAATTATTATCTGGTACAATATAAACATAAAGAATCGGATTAGCATTGCTAGAATACTTTATTTGAAGTTGTTCTAATTGTTCAAGTTCCTTTTGAAGTCTAATTAAATAATTTTGATATACTCCTTGGTCATATTTTTGGGCCAGTTCACTTGATAATCTTACCTTTATTTTATCGCTAAATATTCTTAACTCTGAATTTTTGATATATTCTCTTAAGCAATTGCTTTTATTCATCTACATCTTTTTCCTCCTTAATTCTATTAAAAAATGAAACCAACATTTCGTTCCTATTGTAGTCTTATCTTGTAAATTTGTAAGATAATGCAACATAAAAATTATTCTTTGGCAATGATTTGTATTTTAGATTGAAAAATTAAAGTTTTTTATATTTTGAATAGCTAAAATATCTTTTCATTATATTAAAGAACTACAAAAGAAAAAGAAAGTCTAATCATAGCTTTCTTGTTAACA
>CAKPLX010000029.1 GCA_934167785.1 uncultured Bacilli bacterium | reverse complement strand
CCAACACATATTAGTATTGACTTGTTTAAATTTCTTTATCAAAATTTTGGTTACACCCACTATTTGACAAAGAACCAAAAATATCCATTTAATAAAGAATATTTTCAATAAGTATTTTATTTTTACCATACACTTACTCTATCTTTTTCTTTCAAATACATCTGGTCAAAAAAATCAAGCCGATAAGTATCATAAAATAAAGATGTAGAAGATAAAACAGCATTAACCCGAATAGAATTTGGCGCATGATTATCCATTAAAAGCAATAATTTTGTATACTCATCTTTCGCTTCACTAACCCAAAGATTAGCATAACTTTCAAACATCTCCTTAGCATCCTCTCTCTTCCCACCTTGTTCTATTAAAATATTACTAATACAATGAACAGCACCTAAATCAGCAATATTTTCATTCAAAGTTTTTTCCCCATTCACATATCTTCCACTTAAAACCTCATATCTTGAATAATAAGCAATAACATCTTTTTTTAATTTTTCATACTTTTTTCGATCGCTAGAACTCCACCAATCACCATAGTTCCCATCAGCATCATAAAAACTTCCATTCCAATCAAAAGCATGGCTAACTTCATGAGCCAAAATCATTCCAACACTTCCTAAATTAAAATAGAAATCTTTGTTCAAATCAACCAAATGATAAAGAGCAATAGGAACATATACAACTTGAGAAGCAGGACTATAATAAGCATTTACCGCTATTTCATCAATATTTCTATTTATTTTATTTCTCTTTAATTTTAAAATTTCTCTTCTATTACGCATCTTATTAATCTCTATAACATTTTGAATTAAATTTCCATCTTCCAACAAAATATCTTGTAAATAAGAAAAATCACTATTTTCTTGCCCAATTTGAATATTCATTTTTTCCAATTTTAAAATGGCTTGATCCTTTGCTTGTTGAGAAAGCCAAGTATTTTCCTTAATCATTTTCTTATAAGTTTCCTTAATCTTAAGAAAAGTATCCTCCAAATAACTTTTTTTCTTTAAATCTTGATACTTCATTGCATATAATGAAGAAGTCTCCTCAGAAAATAATTGAATAAGCATATCTAAATTTCCTTGTTCTTCCTCTTTTTTCTGACTTCCACTAATATTTTTTTGAAAATTTAAGACAACATTCACATAATCATCAGATAAATATGGCGCATAATTAGACAAAATCATAACTAGAAGATGATATTTCCAAATATCAAGATATTCATTACTAAAATACTCATTCAACTTCCGATATTGTCCTTCATCAACCAAATTATAATAAGATTCCTTTATTTCTTTAGACGCAAAATACTTTTTCATATCTACCCTAGAGTAAACTTCTTCAAGAAAAGAAAAATCAATTTTATGATAAATATTTTTAACCTCTAATAAATCAGCACTCAATTTTGAATTTTTACTAATATTTGTATAAAAATCAATTAACTGATCAGAAATAGAATGTGCCTCTTTCTTAGAATAACCATAGACCTGAAGTAATTGAATAATCGCTCTTTTTATATAAGCCTTATACGTTAAATAATCATCATTACTAAAATAATCACTACTAGCACCAAAGACAAAATTAACAGGAGAAAGATAAACCAAATTGTGTTGTGTATCTTCAGGATCTAAATCAACAGAAATATTAGTAAGTATCCCAATTCCTAATTCATTTTCAATATCAATAATACTATCTTCTAAAGCCCAAATATCAGAAACATCCATTACTTCATGAATATATTTTTCCAAAGGGACAACTCCTAACTGATTTCTTTTTTCTTTAGAAATAATGTTAGAATAAACCTGATTAAAGGCATCATTTAATGCAAATTCATTTTCATTCCCCTGAATAACATCTTTTACTAACGAATAGCTTTCATCATCAACAGCATCTTGAGTCTCCACAAAACGATTCCAATTTAAATCTTCATCTTTCAAATGACTTTTTTTTAAAGTTTTTTCATTAATTTTTTGATAATAATCATTCAAAACAGAGGCAGTTGAATTTTTGAAACAAATAAAAATAACCCCACACAAAATAAAAACTAAAAACAAAATCTTAAATTTTTTCATTTGTATTACCTACCAAACAAAACTTTCTCTGAACGATACTGTTTCACAATATAAATAATAATTAAAAATATATAAATCAAAGAAGAAATAACCAACATCAAAATTTCAAATTCATTAACTCTTGCTGAAAAAACATCCATTAATCCCTGCGTGTAATTAAAAATAGGAATAATATAAAACCACTTTTGAATAGTAACTCCCATAATAGAAATCATCATTGGAATAACAGTCAAAATATTTAATACAGAACTAACGGATTGTGCTTCTTTATAACTTTTTGTAAAACTAGTTAATAAAATACTAAGTCCTGCAATAAATAAGGAAGCCATAATAATAATTACCAAAGATATAAAAATACTTCCCATATTAATTTGATAAGATAATCCTTCAAAAAAAGAAAAATGATGAATAACAATATTTAAACTAATAATAGTTAAAAATAATCCCATAAAAGAAGATAAAAATCCCATTATAACAGTTGCCATATACTTTCCTAAAATTAAATTTTTAGGAGAAATTGGAAAAGTAAGTATTGTTTCCAAAGTACCATTTTCTTTTTCCACCGCAGTAGCATTTGTTGCCATATTAGTAGTAGCAATCACAATAGCCATAATAATATACGTAAATGCAATAGTAAACATTAAATTCAATAAAAAATTATCTCCCTCTAAATCAACGATCTTATATTTAAATTGCTCAAAAGTTTTATCAATATTAATATCTTCTCCAATTAAATAAATTTTAGCCAAATAATTTTTATACCCTTCCAAATAAGCACTAACATAACTTTGAACTTTCATTCCATCAGAGGAATCGACGTTAGTATAAACTGTATATTGCTTATACTTTTCTTGATAATCAATATATCCCAAAATTTCACCTTTTGCATAAGCTTTTTTCATCTCTTGCTTTGATGAATAATGCTTTGCTTTTAAATTAGCTCCATCCATATAACTCAATTCATTTTGATTCAATGAATAATCAACTCCAACTGTATAAAATTTATCCTGCATCTCTCCTTCATACATATAAGCATATAAAAAAATCATTGCAGGAATTAAAATAGGAAATAAAAGCAACGTCAAAAATGTTTTTTTATCTCGAAAAATTGATCTCAACTCTTTCTTCATGGTAATTAATATTTCTCTCATTTTCTATCACCATCCACCAAAGCAAAAAAAGAATCCCTTAAATTTTTAGTATTTGTCTCTTTCAAAATCTTTTTTGCTGTATCTAAAATCAAAATTTTTCCATGATCCATAAGAAGAACCTTATCACAAATACTCTCAGCCTCTTCCATATAATGAGTAGAGTAAATAATTCCTTTTCCCCTCTTCTTTTCCTCTTTGATAAAATCAATAATAATTTGACTAGATATAACATCTAAGCCACTAGTAGCCTCATCAAAAATATAATACTTAGGATCATGAACTAAACACCTAGCAATGCTAACTCTTTGGTATTGCCCAGTAGATAAATTTTCTATTCTTTGATACAAAAATTCTTCCATTTGAAATCTTCGAACAATCTCTTTGATTCTACTTTCTAATAAATTCTTTTCAACATGATAATATTCCCCACACATTTGAAGCAATTCTAAAGGAGAAATATCTTTATATAATTTAGTGCTTCCTGATAAAAAAGCTATTCTACCTTGAATTTCTTTTTGATGATTTAAATAAGACATTTGATCAATTAAAATTTCACCAGAACTAGGAAAAATCAACCCAGATAACATTCTCAAAAGAGTTGTCTTTCCTGCACCATTTGGTCCAAGAACACCAAGAATTTCTCCCTCCTTCAAAGTAAATGACAAATCATTATCAGCGTAAAATTCCTGTGTTTCTTTTTTAGAAATCTTTTTGATAAATTTTTTAGAAATCTTTCTAACTTCTATCATTTTTACCCCTCCTATCAATGAAATAAAGTCATAATAATTATACTAATACAAAAAACAATTACCACAATTCCAAATAGAATAAAAAAAACATTTCCCAATACTCCAGAATTAAAAAATTTTTTTCCTTTTCGAACTTCTAATAGAGGTTGATCCATTAAATAATAATTAGGTAATGAATAAAATTGCATAATTTCTTTTAATTTTGGATAAGGAACACTACCTACATAACATTCTTTAATAGAATAATATTGTTCACCACTTAAATCAATATCACGAATAATAGAAAAGCCCCTTTCAATAAAATCTTTTTCTGGAACAAGATTTAACCAATCCTTTACTAAGTTTTCTAAAATCATTTTTTCTCCATTTTGAAAATCACTATTCATCACCAATCCTTGACTATTCTTTTTTAATCTAGCTACAAATAAATTTGTATCTATTTTATCTCTTTGGATTGAAAAAACAACATAAGTATTATTTTCATAAGTAACTTCACCTAAAATTAAAGCCATCATTTTTACAAGACTATCTTTATCAATTACTTCTTTCATATCATCACCTATCTTAATAGTAACACATTTTCTTTAAATAAACTAGAAAAAGTGAAGACAATAACTTCACTTTCTTATAAACTCTCTTAATTATTTTGATTTAAATTTTTAACTCGCATCATTTTTTGTTCATTCAACTTCTGACTTTTTTTAATTCTTTTTTTCACAAGATCCACTCGATTTTGTTGATGCAAAACTTTTTCTTCTAAAATATTTATTTTTTTCAAAAATTCATCATATCCCGGAATATTAGATTGATATTGTAACAAAAATTTTTCTTTCAATCGATAAACATCATTCAAAGTTTGTTCTAATAAATCAGAAGTATAATTAATATCTGTAAGTTTACTTAAAATATCTTTTTCATAATCCGTAGCAGAATAACGCACATGCCGAACTTCCTCAATATGCATATTTTGATAAGCACTTCGCACCATTCTTCTAGTAGCAAGAGCCTGCATACCAATAGAAGGAATAAGTCCACTAAAAGGAGACATCATCATCATTCCTAAATAGCGAAGTCCACTATTAACTAATTGATCTAACCCACGCAAACGATAAGTAGTATATTCTTCACTTTGAATATTTTCAATTTTTTTATTCAATTCTGCAAAATACTCATCCTGCTTTTTAATATCTTGATTACACTTTAATAAATAACTACTATCTATTCTAAATTCTTGTTGCATTTTTTTATATTTTTTATCTCTTTCTTCATAAGAAACAACTTTTTCCTGATTTTGATCAATCAATTGCATCGTTTCTTCTCTAACCTCAAGCAAATGATCATGTAATCTTTTAAATTCCTCTAATTTTTTATATTCCTTTGTAAAATTTTTCTTATCGCAATCCAATTCTAAAAGGTCGCGATAATCAATAATGTCATCAATAAGAGTAACATCCTCTAAACCAACAACATGATCAAGATAGACATTTTTTTGATATAAATTATATTGATCAATAATATAATTAATTTTTTCTACCAAATCATGAATCTTTTTTTTCAATAAAATGACTTTAGATAATTCCACTTCATCTTTTAAACGATCATCTAATAAATAAAGTTCATCAGATAAAACATCCACTTCATCTAAATAGTTTTCAAATTGTTCTTTAATCTTATAAATGATTTCACTTTCTAATTTTTTTAAATATTCTTTTTTTTCTGAATCCCCAAGCTTTCTAAACCTTGCTCGTCTCTGAGAAATATCCCTTTCAAAAGAATAACCAAATTTTTTAGGTTTTATTTTTTCTGAAGAGTTTGAATGTTCCTCATTTTTTTTCACCTCAAACTCTTGTGGACTAATTAAACTTTCCTCATTTTTTTTAGATTTCTCTAAACGATCATTTACACCCTTTTTCTCCAATAAATTATTATCTGTTTCATCCTTTAATTTTAAATCATCATCTACTGCAATGCCAACTTTTTTCTTTTTAACTACTAAAATCTTTTCATCATATAAATCTTGATTCTTTTTTATTTCCTTATCATCTTTATTAGAACTAGAAATATTATCTTCTAAAAGAGTTTTTGTCTGTGGGGAAATAATTACTTTTTGAGTTTGCTTTTCTTTTTTCACTAAAGTAACTTTTTTGTTTGTAACTCCTTGCACTCCCCTTGGAACTCTAATTCGATAACAGGCTTTATCCTTTTGAATAGTTTCTTTTATTTCTTTAACTTTTTCTTGCACAAATGCTTCATTTTCTTTTTGAAACTTTTCTCTTTTTAAACGAGATAATCGAATATTACGAAGACGTTCTTGAAATTTACTAAATCGACCACTATTTGCCATACAAATTCCCCCATATATACAAAATAATTCTAATATATTATATATTATTTAATAAAATTAAACAATAGATTAACCTTAAAATATTTATTTTTGAATATAATCCAAATAATAAGAATCACCATTTTTTACATAATGATACTCATAAATAGGAAATTTTCTTTGATATTCTAATAAAACATTAGAAACAACTTTTGAATTATGAATAAAAGATAAATCAACAGAACCACTACTTAAAGAATAAACTTTATTTTTCATATCACTTTCTGAGTAAAAATCAATCGTACTACCCCCAAGATTAATAAAAGCTACTCTTTCATAAATAACAATTTCATCATCTTTCAAAACGCCATTAACAAAATAAGTATCAACAACTTTTGAATAATCATTATTAATATTATCATTAGAAGAAATACAAATATTATCTTGATTTAAACTAAAGTTAGGTAAATATTGTGTATTAGTATCAAGTGAAAAAGAATTTAAAGAACCATAATATTTTTTATAAATATCTTGAAATTCTTCCAAAGAATAATTATAACAACTATTTTTTTCATCATAACTTCCTTGATTATAATTAATTAAATCTAGCAAAATATAACTTTTATATATATCAGGAAAATCACTAAATTTAACCTTACCTTTATAATACAAAGCATAGTTATTATCAATTTCTCTAGAAATATCACTACCAACAATCTGAAACTTTAAACCATCTTCAGCCTGATAACGATCATATAACATTTGAATTACCTTAGAAGAAGAAACTTTATTTTTACTTGTCTGAGATAAATCAAGTTCTTGTTTTTTACCTCCAAAAGAAAAAAAATAAAGAAATAAAATAATAACTACAAATATAATTCCTCCAATAATTCCAATAATAAAATTATCTTTTTTCCTCATAATCATATCACCTCAAGACTCTATTTTTAAACGATCAATATATCCTATATCATCCCCAAAATCACCACTACCATCTTTTTGATAAGATAATACTAAAGTATAAGTATTCTCTTTTTTTAGATGAATATTAGAAATTGAACCATTATCAATACCACTAGCTGATTGAACCAATTCTTGAGAAATTCCATTAGCATCAATTAATTTTATATTAAGTACATCATAAAGTGTTTCAGAAGAAATACCATAATCAAACGATAAAACAGAATCAACTAAAGGAGTAAACTTTATCATTGAAGAACTTTCTGAATTTTTCTTTCCTACATTACTACTTTGCAAACGCCCATTAGCAATCACCCAATCCCCTGAAATAATAAGATGATGATCATAGTCCTCACTAGAGAAATTTTCTACAACATAAAAATCCGACAATGACCGAACCATAGCAACTTCACTTTTACTATTGCTAATATTTCCTGCTTCATCCTTAAAAAAAGCATAAACCACTTTCTCACCAATTCCATCACTAAGACGCCAATTATAATGTTTGTCATATTTAACCCAATTTTTGCAATCTTCTCCATTAATTAACTCATTAGAAAAGCACATCAAGGATGCCCCTGAACTTGAAAGAGTCAATTCTCTATTTACACCATTTCCATCTTCAACACGAACGGAATTTTTCTTTGGTGCAACTGTATCAACAACAATATTTTGCATCATAGAAGCAACAATTTGATCAGATGCATCTTTATAATAAACATAAACATCCTTCTTACCATCACCAATATTTGTCCAATCTAAACTATATTTAGTAGAAAAAGCAACATAATTACTACAACCACTACTATCCACATTAATACACATTTTTTCAACATTTGGTAATCTTAATAAACTTAATTGAACATTTGATAATTCACCTTTAGAAACATATTGTGCCCCATGATTAATTAAAAAAGTATTATTTCCAATAAGATACGGATCATCATATGTCCCAGATCCACCCATCACAATAACAGAAGGATGAAGTTTTAAAACTGGTCTTAACCCATAATTATTATAAGAATATCCCTGATAAATAGATCGTTTCGAAGCATCCCAATAAAAAGCAGTAGAAGATGAATTTCCAAATAAAGTTCCAAACCAATATTCTCCCCCAATATCAATCAAATCATTTGCATAACCACAATCTTTATTAGAATTCATACAACTTAATAAATTCTTTCCTACACCAAAGGAAGAAGTTATCTTTTTAAAATCATCCTCCTTTAAACTCCAACTACTACTTACATTACAAACTCCATTGTAAGCATAGTCCTGATTACAATACATTAAAGCAATTTTATCCAAATTTTTTAAATGACTAGATAAATCTCCATACGATCCAACAGAATTACAACTAGCCTTAGCATCTCCATTTCCTGAAGTACAAACACACTCAGGAGATCCAGCACTAATTAAATAAGCACTTTCTTGATCTTTATACCCTACTCGCCAACCATTAGTAATAAATTGGTGAGAAGAATTACTACAATATCCCATCTCGTTATCATTAACATAATTTGCATTTACACCATCACAAGCTTTCCCAACACAACCATTATTACCACTATATTTAACATAACTACCAACTGCAACATCACGCAATTTTGGAGTAGATTGAAAATCTAAATAGCAAGAAACACCAGCTTTTTTTCTACCATTCGTAACACTAAGTTGATAATTAGTTCTATCCCAACTAACCTTAGTATCACTACTTTTACAATCATAACTAACTAAATAATAATTACCTGTACGAGGGAGAGTATCACTTTCTCTACCATCAATACTTACCAATAACTCATTTCCATTGTAATCAACTTTCTTCGATGTGAATGATGAAGAAGTATTTTCAAAGCCAAAAACAACAACAAAAATACTAATGAATAAAAATACTAAAGTCATCTTTTTCTTCATTCAAACTACACCTCACAATCATTATTGTATTTGATAAGGATCATCATATGTCCCAGAACCACTTTGAACTAAAACAGATGCTCTAAGACGAATAACTGGTCGAATTCCATTAATCATATTTGATTTTCCACTACCAATTCTTCTAAAGGACGAATCCCAATAAAAAATATTTTCACTAACACTACCATTTTGAGAAAACCAATAATTACTTCCATTATCAATTAAATCATTTGCATAACCACAAAAACGATTTCCAGAAGTTCCAGAACACTGTTCCAATGTCCTTCTTTCCTTTAAACCAAAAGTCATTTCTTGATAATCATTATCACTAATATTCCAAGAACTATTTGCATCACACTTTCCATTATAAGCATAAGTAGAATTACAATACTTTAAGGCTATGCGATTGAAAAGTGAAAAATATTGAGGTAAATTTTCTTTTGATAAAGAAGTATCACAACTTTGAGAAACATTACCATCCTTATCACTACAAACACACTCTGGAGAACCAGCACTAACTAAATAGGCACTATCATCTTTAATATAAGCCACTCGCCAACCATTCGCAACAAATTTAGAACTAGAGTTGCCACAATACCCCATATTATTATCACTAATATAATTTGCATTATAACCTTTACAAGAAACACCATCACAACCATTATTGCCGCTATACTTCACATAACTTCCAATAGAAACTGTATTTAATAATTTTTTACTAACTGCTTTAGTAAAAGATAATTGACACTTATCGCCACTCTTACTTCCTTTTTCATAATAAATCGTCTTACTATAACTATCAAAACTTAATTTACTATTTTTTTCACAACTAGAACGCATTGTATAATAGCCATCAACTGGAATAGAATCACTATAACTTCCATCAACCATAATAGAAGAAATTTCAATATCAGGATTATTCCAATCTTTTTTAGAAACCTTTAATCTTGAAACAATATCTGCTTGAATTTTAGCACTAAAAGATTTATTCATTAAATCTGATTGGTCTTTATCATTATCCAAAATATAAATCCTAATCTCAAAATTATTATCAACCTGATCATCCAATAAAACATTACTAATTTCTTTAGTTGTACTCCCCTGATCAAACTCATCTCCAGATATTGTAATAACTTTACTTCCTTGATGATATAAATCAACCTTAAAGTCCTTAACCCTTAAAGATTCATCTATAGAAACATCAACTAATGACACTTTCAATAAAATTTCATTATTAATAGGGTTATTCTTAACTCGAACAATAAATTGATGCTTATCTGAATATTGATCAATATCATCATTATGAATAGGAACAGCAACCAAATCATTAACAAACTCTCCCTTTAAAAAACGAATATCAACATTTTTATTACTAGTCTCTGTATCAAAACTAGTAGATCCTGCATTAAAAGAATACCAAGCATAACTAGTAGCAAACATCATTGTAAATATTCCAACAATAACAGCAATAATAACAAAAAGCATCTTTTTATAACTCACTAGCCATCACCTCGGACTCTCCTACAATAAAATTTTAACATAATAAGAAAAAATATTCAACTACTTCTAGTCAAATATTTTCTCACTTTTTCTTTTATTTTTATCAATTTAATTCCTTTAATTAAGAATCTTTTTTCCTTCTAATATCATCAAATAAATTCTCATTAAACTTCTTTTTTTTGATCATTTCTATCTCTTCTTTATATGGAGGATATTCTTTATCAATATATGGCGTTTCTAATATTTTAGGAATCCCCTCTAACTTAGAGTGATAAATCACCTTCATTAAATGATCAAAGCCAATCTCTCCAAAACCAATATTCTCATGCCTATCCTTGTGACTACCTCTTACATTTTTACTATCATTCACATGAATTACTTTTAAGTAATCAAGGCCAATAACTTGATCAAATTCTTCTAACACATGATCAAAATTACTTAAATCATAACCAGCATCATGAATATGACAAGTATCTAAACACACCCCTATCCTATCTTTATATTTAATATGATCAATAATAAATTTTAATTCTTCAAAATTTTTACCAACTTCAGTCCCTTTACCAGCCATTGTCTCTAAACAAATAGTTACTTTATATTGATTGGAAAGAATAATATTAAGCCCTTTAATAATATTACTAATCGCATGATTTCTTTCTAACCCAACACTAGAACCAGGATGTAAAACTAACTTAGTTATCCCCAATTCTTCACATCTTTCCATCTCATTCTTTAAAAAACTAACACTAAAATCAAACTTTTCATCATTGCACAAATTAACAATATAAGGAGCATGCACAACAATATTTTCTAACTTAATACCATTTTCTTTCATTAACTGATAAGCTTGATAAGTTAATCCATCATTAATAATACCTCTTTTTGTATTTTGAGGAGCTCCTGTATAAAACATAAAAGTATTCTCCCCATACCTTAAAGCTTCCTTAACACTACCAAGTAACTGTGTATCATTCTTATAAGACACATGACTACCAATAATTAATTCCACATCTAATTCCTCCAAACTTATCTATATTATAAATGATATTTTTTATTTTTAAAAGAAAAAAATACTTTAACAGACATTTCTATCTATCAAAGTATTTATGTCAAAAGATTTATTAACTAACAAATCTTAGTCAGCAGCAATTGCAACATTTGCGCTTGTTGCTCTATTAAATGCATAGTGAGTACCATCAGCAGCTACATAGAATTTTCCACGATTTTTTGCAACTAAAAATACTTCATAAGAATCTATACTAGAATTATATCTAATAGCAGAACAAACAGCAGTAGTCCCTACTTTATCCCCTTTAACTATTGTATAATTATATTTATTACTAACTTTTGGAAAAGTAGCTGTACCAAGAATAATATCATTCTCATTAAGTCCTAAAGCAGTAAGTAAGTTACCGCCTTTATAGTTTATTGCTGTTGATTTACCAGAAGTAGACTTAGTTCCAGAAGCTTGAAGTGTTTCAATACAAATCCACTCATTTTGATGATCAGTTTGCGTATAATCAATAAAACCATCACTTAATGTCCTACTATCAACAGAAGAAGCAACAGAATCTTCAGTAACCCATGTATTTAAACTATTCGCTGCAGCTTGTGCTGAAGAATACAATGTACTTTTTCTTGAATTATTAATTGAATTAATAACACTATTGGCAGCAAGTCCCATAACGATAGCAAGAATTACAATAACAGCAAGTAACTCAATTAAAGTAAACCCTTTATTATCTAATCTTTTTTTATTTCTTTTAACATTTAATAATTTCATTTCATATCCTCCTTATTGTTAACTAAATTATAATAAAAAAACAATTGATAGTCAATTGCTTTTTTTAATTTTTCTGGTAAATTGAGATAAATTTATCCCCATACTTCTTCTTTTTTAATAAAATATACCCTTCAATTTCATTAGAATATTCATAATTATACTCTAAAATAATTATTCCACTACTAGATAACAACCCAATGTCTCTAACAGTCTCTAATATCTCTAATAAAATATGCTCACGATATGGAGGATCAACAAAAATAATATCAAAAACATAGCCCTTATCTTTAAACATTTCTAAAGCCTTACAATAGTCCATTTCTATAGAAGTACTTTTATCCTCTATCTTAAATTCTTTTATATTTTCATTAATCACTCTTATACATTTATGATTATTATCTACAAAAACACATTTCTTAGCTCCATTACTAATTGCTTCAATTCCTAAATTACCACTGCCTGCAAATAAATCTAAAACACAAGAATTTTGGACATAATCTTGGATACTGCCAAACAAACTCATCTTTACTCGATCCATTGTAGGCCTTGTACCTTCTATATCATACCCTTTTATTTTTCGCCCCTTTAAACTACCACTAATTACTCTCATTGATGACATCTTCTCCCACTCTTTGTAAAATCATGAAAACGATGATTGATCTTCATTACTAAAAACATTAATTCATCATAATATTTCATATAACCTTTATATTCGGGAAATTCATATAGCTTCTTCTTTATCTCTAATTTCTCATACTCTATTGAAGTATTATTTCCCAAATTCAATAACTCTTGTATTTCTTTATTTTCTAAAACTTGCTTTTTGTACTTTTCTAACGATTTAATCATTTCACTATCATCTATCACATCAATCAATTCAAAAGTTTTTTCTATTACTTTATGCATAATTTATCTCCTTAATAAGAAAATTATACCCCAATTATTTTAAAACATCAAGAAAACTCTGAATCATACTAATATTATCAATAGTACGATTAATTTTATCACTTGTAGTTAATTTATAATTTACCTTCATTTCTTCTACAAAATAAGGAAAACTATTTGGATTACGATTTAGTATCTTATACCAGTTAGAATGTTCTCTCAAATATCTTTTTAAATTAATATCATGATGAATTCGGTTATAAATATCATAAGTCATTAATCTTCAAACCTCTTATATAATGGCCTTGGATTATATTCTTTCTTACTAGATCCTGCCTCCTTAGAGGCAAATAATTCTCCAAATAATCCTAAAGTTTTTTGTAATGAACTAATTCCTTCTTGTACTTTATTGACATCAACATTTTTAGCCATTTTCACTAATTCTTCTAAATATCCACCACTTCTATTATCACTTTTTGCAGTATTATTACCCCCATCATTTAATAACTTTCCCCAAGCATCTTCATCGTCTCCATATAAATCATACATCTCATAAAAATCCTGCCAATTTTTTCTACCATCTCTTACATACTGAATTAAAAATGGATTTTCTTTTACAAAAGCCTTAAATTCTTCTTTTTTATCCATTTTTATCACCTCTTAATACTATTATATGCCTAAAAAAAGAGATAAGTTCAAAATAATAAAAACTTACCTCTTTCTTTTTAATTACAAAGAAATGTTATTTTTTAATTGCTCAATTACCTTCAATAAAGTACCATTTTTAAAACAACCATAGATATGTCCTGAAATAAATCTATCCCCTCTAAATATCTTTGTTAAAGCAGTAAGACAATCATCGTAAGTATAATCTTCTATAGGCTTATGAGCAATCATCTTAAAATTATCCACGTAATTAGTATCAATAAATCCATTTTC
>CAKPLX010000028.1 GCA_934167785.1 uncultured Bacilli bacterium | reverse complement strand
ATTGATAATGGTAATTCCATTAAATACAAAAATAAATATTATCAACCATATTTAAACAATGAATTAAAATGTTTTTGGCCAAAAACAGAATGCTTAGTTATTAAATCATTTAATGGTAATTTACTTGTAGTGATTGATGAACAAGTAATAGAATTAAAAGAGCTAAATAGAAATGAAAGATTTTCTAAAGAATTTAACACAACTTTTTGAAAAGAGTTTTATTTTTTGCATACTTAACTTCAACCCTAATAAATATATTGAATCTTTTAATTTTATCCTTTTTTCCATAATCATTTTATCATCATCTTCTCAATACTATAATATTATCTTGTTAATAAATAATCTAGTTAGTTGCTATTACTAAAAAATAACAAACTAAATATTTTTTATTTTTCACTCTCTATAAAAAGTGTCAAAAATAGAAAAACATTTTTATTCTCTCATTTATTTTGTTTGGATTTTATTCAAATAAACCGTTTTAGATATTCCAATCCCTGTATTTGGAAAAATACTAGAATACACAAAATCAAAACTAAAACAAAAAAGTAACATAACACATAAACCTGTCGTAATTTTGCTATTAATTTGTTGATAAAAATTATCCAAAAGAGGTGCTAAAATATAGGTAAATCCACAGCCTCCTAAGCCAAAAACAAGAAGTCCTTCTAAACAAATTCGACCATGAACATTTAAAAAATACCCCGTATAATCCCAATACTTTAAATGTCTAAATGTCTCTAAAAACCAAGCAGTACCATATTCAACTATACCACATAAAAGAAAAGTGGCCAAAAATAATTGGAAAGGATGATCACGATAACGTTTTAGCAAAAACAATATTAATACACCACCAGCTCCATAAATGGGAAGCCAAGGGCCATGCATCGTTCCTCGATTAACAAAAGTCCCGTCACTAATCAAATGAAGCGAAACTTCCCACAAAAAACCTATGATAGAAAAAGTAAAGAAAAATAATACATAAGATTTAAAACTATAATTTTTATCATAATTAAAATGAAGTATTTTTCTCATTTTACTAGCAGGAATACTAAATTTTTCTTCCGGATAAACACCTTCACTAGGAGCATCCACTGCCAAATTCACATCATTTAAAAGAGAAGCACTCGATAAAGTACTAAATTTTTTCTTTCTAAGCATCATATAAACTTCAGCATACAAAGATTCTTTATAAACATTAGAATAAAATACAGCACTCAAATTTAGAGTAAACAATCTTAAAATATCCCATCCTAACATCGACAAATCTAAACAAAACAATTCCCACTTACAGCCATTAGATAACTCTTTAGACAAAGCAAAAGCTTCTCTCTTTTTCATATTAGGATTTTCTGCTAAAAGATAAGGAACAAAAAAATATTCATAATGTTTTACAAATCCTCCTATAATTGTCAAATTAAAGAAAAATTGATAGATCAATCGAACAAACAAAATATAGGCAATATGAAAAGATCTTTTAACAAGATAAGGAAACAAAATTCGATCAATTCTTGTTCCATAATATCTTCTCTGTTCCAAAAAGTAACGGCACTTTCCTACCTCAATCGCATTAATAAATAAAATACCAAACAAACTAATAAATATACTACTGATAAAAATTACTACCCCTAATCCAATTTTATTGTGAAAAAATATCTTATTAGCACCATTCAAAAGAGAAAAAATAATAGATTTACTACTAATTAAAGCATTGATTAAATAAGATAAAACACCATTCGTATACCGATTTTCAATAACTTTTTCTAATTTCTTTTCTTGAGCGTTTTTTTCCAATAACTCACCTAAAATTTCACTAGAAGTAAGGCTTTTATTATTTAATATCTGATTAACCTTTTGATCCCGAATATCAATTGTCTGAATATTCTTAGTAGTATAGTCAAAACCACCTGTTAAAAGAAGAGAACAAATAAATACCAATAGGACATTCCTAAAATAATGATGTTTGATATTCTCCTTTGCACACTTTTTTAATTTTTTCTGTTCTATCATGATACCACCTATTACTTTTTATTTTTTTCGAATCAAAACCTTACCTTGAGAAATCTTTCCGGTCAAGACTTCCCAATTTAGATTTACATCTTTTAAACAATCATCAAACTGATACTCTAAAGTTTCTTGACCATCAATATGATATCGAAAATAATCAGAAAATAAAAAACTAGAATACTCTTCTTTAAAAAAATGAAGGGCCTTTTTCTCAGTAACAATACCATTTTTTGAATTAAACAATAAAGTTTCTGGAAAATAATCGTGTGTCAATTGCGTAATTCCATTAGTAACCTTAGAGCTATTTGAAGTATGCACCAATAAATAATCATTTAAACTATAGTTTTCAACAATTCCATCATAATCATATCGCTTCAATTCTAAAGCAAGTTCACTATTTAAAATTTTTTCCATATCACCCTTAAAATTTTCTACATCATGAATCTGAATAACTTTTTTCTTTCCTATACAATATGCCGATAAAAGTTCTTGATTAGGCTGAAAAATATTTCTTTCCAATATCGAAATGCCTAATTTATCCATTAACTTCTTTACTTCTTTAGTCAATAAATTATAATGTTTATCAACAAGAATAACCAAATTAGGCTCCCAAGTTGCAAGATAACCAACATATTTTAACTCATAGCTATCGGCATATTTTGTTTTTGTAATATATTGTTTTAAAGTTTGAATCTCTTTCATTAATTCTAAATATTCCCTTTTTCTTTCTTGAATAATTTGTTCATAAGTATATGTTCTCATCTCATCACCATTCCTTCACTACTTTTTATCAATAAATCTTTAAAATAAGTACTTTTCTTTTTTTGTTATTGTAAAAACAAAACACTCACGATTTTACTAACAAATTTCTAAAATTTAGAAAAAAAAGCAATCCCTCTCATCTTTCCTACACCGAAATATCGATATTAAGGATATTTTCATCTATTTTTCTATTTCTCTTAAAAAGAAATCATCCGTCATACCAGCAATAAAATCAAGCACCATTCTTTTCGAAGACGTATTTTTTAAATAATCATCATTTTGATAATTTAAAAAAATGGAATAAATAATACTATTTTGATTTTTAGACTCTAAATCATTAAGATACCGATAATAAATTTTATTCATCCCCTCACGATAAAAATCTTTCTTCTCCTTAGATAAACTCTTTTGATAGATAAATTTTTGATTAAACTTTTTTAAAGCAAGCATAGCTTGATAAACCTTTTCACTAAATTCAAGATAAGGCTTTCCATAACTGTGATCAATTACATCTAAAATAATAGTATTCATAATTTCTCTATTAGTACTACCTAAAACATGAGTAATTTGTTCAGGAATATCTTTTCTTTGAATCGTCCCAATTTTAATAGCATCTTCAATATCTCTTCCAATATATCCAATAATATCACTCACCCGAACAACACATCCCTCAAGAGTCATTGGACGATGAACAGAAGTTTTTTTCAAATCAAGATAAGCCTCTTGATATTCCCTTAAGAATTCATCTTTATCTTTGTTTTCTGGAATATACCGATAAGACAAAAATTCTCCATTATGACACATAATTCCATCTAATACTTGAATAGATAAATTTAATCCTAATCCATGATTTTCTAAATTCATATAAGTCCTAACACTTTGAATATTATGAGCAAAATATTCTCCCAATTCTCTTCTAGAAATTTCATTTAAAAATTCCTCTCCAGTATGACCTAAAGGTGTATGTCCAATATCATGTCCCAAAGCAATTGCCTCAATCAAATCTGTATTAAGCCCTAAAGCTCTCCCAATAGTTCTAGCAGTTTTGCTCACCAACTGTACATGAATAATTCTCTTAGAAAGATGATCATTCATTGAAAAAGAATATACTTGTGTCTTATCAATATATCTAGTATAGCTCATTGCATGAATGATTCGATCAACATCATGAAAGAATGGTGGCCGAATATCCTCATCTTCCGCCATAAACCGAATAGCCTCTTCACTTTTAGTCGCAGATGGACTTAAATTTTTTTCAAATGATAAAAAGTTTGTTTTCACTTCTTGAAAATACTTCACAATAACCCTCCCTACCATAACAAGCAAATTAAGAATAACATAAATTAGTGAAAAAGAAAAGAATTTATCTTTAATTTCATAAATTCTTATCGACTAATAAAATAAATGGTTAACCCTAACACACTCATAACCACAATCAATAACATAAAAGCACTAAAATCAATAATTCCTTGATTATTTTGGCTCTTTTCCAAAGTCCTTATCATTTTTTTATTTCTATCCAGAGAAACATCAAGTGAACGAATATCAGAAACTACTCCAATAACTTTTCCATTTTGCATTAAATTATTCTTTTCTCCATCAATCTGAAACTCTTTTCCAACTTTTCCAACTAAAGTCCAATCTTGACGATAAATCTCTAAAGTATAATAATCTACATAATATACACACTCTTCTTTTCGAGAAATAAATTCCTTCGAAGAAAGATTTCCTTCTTGAGAAGACAAATTTATCTCTTGATCATCTTGTTTTTTTTCTAGATCATAGACACTTCTAATAGTAGGTTGAACAACAGTTTGCTTATTCCCATCCTTCTCAACAACTCTATA
Organism: uncultured Bacilli bacterium; assembly: GCA_934167785.1. Next base: position 9,780 of record CAKPLX010000028.1, on the reverse strand, counting down.
ATCTCCCTCCAAATTATTATCCGGACTCTTCTTAACAATCCCTACCTCAGGATTTACCTTATCATCCAAATTTGTTGCTTGAATTGCCGTATCTTCAAATTGATTTTTAGAAGAATAAGCTAAGGAATTTTCTAAACGATATTGCTTTTTTAAAACCGCCAAACGATCAATAACCATATTAGCAATTTCTTGATCAGAAAGATTTTCTAAATCAGAATGTTTTTCTTCCTTAAGTTTTTGCAATTCTCTTTCCAAATCAGCCACTTCTACCCCCGCTAAAACATACTCACCCCGAAAAGAATCATTCGAACGAGAAAGATAAGTTTTTACCTGTCCATTTTCTAACTTTTGAATAATACTAGCCCGAAAATAATTTTCTATTCGACTTTCTTTTTTTTGTTTTTTTCTAATTTCACATAAGGCGTTAATTGAAATTCATTAACCAAACTTCTCCCTCTTTCCCGCTCTAACTCATTAGAAAAATAAACTTCAAAAGAAATTTCCTTACTTTTTTGAAATTTTTTTAATACCTCTCCATAAATATGAGCATATGCCATCCTATAATGACTCTGACCTAAAAGAGAACTATCTACAATTAAAGTAACAAGTTGTTTATCTTTATCATAAAGAACTTCATAATCTACATCAGTATACTTCCCTAAATAAAGACTTTTTTGTTCATTATCTAAAATAATATTCATCTTTACTCCTCCTATCATACCTAAACAATAGCACAAAACAAACAAAAAAGAAAGAAAAATCCTAAAACTTAGATGAAATAAATATCAACCAACATAATCAAAAAATATGCTGGATATCTCAAAATAAAAATTGACAAAAAGAAAAAGAAATGGTAAATTCATAAGTAAGAAAGGATGATAAAATGTTAAGAAAATTAAACCAAGTAATCAATGAAGCAATAGGAGTATCCATTATTTTAATGTTATTAGGAATTATCTTTATTATCTTTCCTAAAATGTCTATTGAAATAATTGCTTACTTAATCGCTGGAATATTCATAATCAATGGAATTTATTTAATCATTTTAGAAGTTTATACTAGAGATCTTTTCTTTCCAATGGATACCTTAATTAATGGTTGTCTTTCTATTTTATTTGGAATCATTCTTCTAATGTATCCAAACATTTTCCAAGTAATGGTCCCTATAATTCTAGGAATTTACTTCATTTTTAGTAGTATTTTTAAAATGAGACTTTCTCTTGTATTAAAATACATTGATAACTCCTCTTGGATTCTTACTTTACTTATGACAATCTTATCTATTATTGCTGGATTTATTCTAATCATTAATCCAACAACTTCATCGATTGCTTTAACTTTATTCGCAGGAATTACTTTAATAATTTATTCTATCTCTGATATTATTGATATGTTTCTCTTCAAAAAGAATATCAATGATCTAATCAAGGGATTTAAGAAAAACATAAAAATAATTAATGAATAAAAATACTGACTAAGAAAATACTTGATCAGTATTTTTTAACAAGTTTTAGGCATACATTTTTTACTAGCAGAAGCAACACATTGAATAGAACATTTTATCTTATCATACATTTCTTTTTGAATAGAATAAGACAAATCCATATAAGCATCGGTTTGTTGATCACTAATTCCATCCGTCTTCTCTTGTGGCTTACCATCTACTACAGAAATAATACTAGGAGCATAAATTCGTTTTTCTAAAACATTTACCTTTTCTCCATTTTCAGTCGTTAAAGTATAATCATCTAACACAACATCAAACAATTCTAATAACTTTTGGTAGTCCTTACTTCCCTTTTTTTCCAAAACAGCATTTCCTGAATCATCTAATTGATAGCTATCCCTCATTTCTTTGATATTAATATAATAAATAGCATCAATTCCTAAATCACGAGCAACCTGAAATAAAGTGGGAATAACACTTCTACACCAAGGACATTCTGGAAATCCCAAATACAAAACAAAACTTTGTTTTTCCTCGATCATCTTAGTAAGTTCTTCAACACTTACATAAGAGATTAAATTATCTTCATCAATTTCTAATTTTCTTACCTCCTTATCATGATATTTTTCTCCATTTAAAGCTTCATACTCATTCTTAAACCGAAGAGCATCAGTCACTTCTTTCTTACCACATCCAAATAAAAAAAAGGAAAGAAAGAAAAATAAAAATAGTATTCTTTTCTTCATCTTCATCATTTATCCCTCCATAACAAATATTTTAAAGGAAATAAAAACAAATAGCAATCAAGCATTAGTTGTATCTACAAAACAAATAGTTGAGTAAAAATCATTCCAAAGAAAAAAGTGCCAATTTCAAAAAATTTGCACTAATCACAATTTTCCTCTAATTTAAGAGGAACTTGATATAAATGAACCTGTCCACTAGAATCAATGGCTTTAATTTCTAAATACAATTTAGAAGAAGAAAACATGCGACAACTACTTTGATAATTTTCAACATGAACTTCTAATGTTTTTAAATAAGAAGATAAAGAAGTATTTTTTTTCGCAGAAATCGTATGCACTAACTTTCGGCTATCTTTGTATTCTTCATACAAATTACATTCAATTCGCTGATAAATAATCTCTTTTTCATCACCGCAATAATCAATATTAGAAATATAAATTGCTGATTTATCCTGATTATAAGCAACACTACCATTTAAAGTAAAATCTTCACAATCACTAGAGACTTTTTTTAAAGTAAAATCATGATTTCTCCAAAATAAGCAGAAACAAAAGATCAATAAAAACAAAAAAGACAAACAAAAAAGAATATAGAAAGGTCTTTTCTTTTTTCCTTCACTTTTTTTCTTTCCATTAATAATGGTATCAATATCTACATCAAAAAGACGACTCATTTCTTGCAAAATACTAAGATCGGGAATATTTAATCCTCTTTCCCATTTAGAAACAGCTTGATAAGTAACGCCTAAAAGATCAGCCAATTGTTTTTGCGTTAAATTCTTCTCTTTTCTTAAATTTTTAATAAATTTTTGTATATTTCCTTGCTCCATAATACCTCCAACTCCCCAAAAAAGAACTAACGAATATTTTTAATCCCTGTCACCGTATATCCAAGTTCTTCTACTTTCTTTTGAATAAGTTCTCCATCTAACGTATTATCATAAATAACAATAACCTCTTTTTTTTCTAAATGAACACGTACTTTTAAAACATCAGTAAGTTCTGTTAAAGTATTTTCTATCCTCTCAGCGCAACCTTTACAGTGCATTCCTTCAACAAAAACCACTAAACGATGATGATGAAAAAACATTCTCTCCACATCCTTTCTAACCACCTATCAAAAGTATACCAAAAAATAAACTGACAAGTCAATTTTTAATCTGCCATTTTTAAAATCTGATGAAATAATTCAATAACACTATTCAATACAAAATCCTTTGCTTCTTCTCTTTTTACCTTTGGAACCACGACTTCTTGATCAACATAAATATTTTTCTTTGCATCAATTATACTAACATAAACCAAATGATCACTACCAAATAAATTATTTTTATCTACACAATTTAACTTTCCAGTAATCCCAATGCCATAACGACTTTTAGTATAATGAGCAATCGCTAAACTCATTTCATGAGCAGTTTCCATACTATAAACACTATATTTTAAAATTACTTCTGAAGAAACGCCTAACTTTACTTTATATTCATTAGAGTAAGTTACTGCCCCAAAGGAAAATACTTCACTAGAACCTTCTACATTAGTAATCATATTTGCAATATATCCTCCAGTACATGACTCCATAACAGAAACTTGTTCTTCTCTAGAAATTAATTCTCTTACAATATCATTCATCTTTTATCATTTCCTATCCAAACTAATCTTATCACAAAAAAATTTTTATTGTCAACTTTCTTATAACTAATTAAAAGCAAGTTCTGTATCAATATCCACATCACTATAAGCAAGAAAATAAATCCTGCACTAACAATAAATAAACTACTAATAAAAGATAAATAAACTTGTTCTTTCTTCTTACTATCATCACTTGGTTTTAATTTTTTCAAATCATTAATAACCAATATTTCCTTTTACTTTCTTCATCCTGATAAATTAAATAAGTTCTCTCTATTTTATTAGCCAAAAAAGAAAGAATAATAATGATGATTAAAATAAGCTATATAATCTCTTCAATATTTAATTTTTTTAATCGTTCAGCAATTTCTTCTATTCTCATAATAAAATATATGAAGAAAAAGGATCCCTATTAAAAACTCTTTTTATCTAAATCATTATTTTAAGAAAAAATATAATTCAAACAACCAAATTATCATTGAATTACTCTTTTACTTATGTTATATTAAATATAAGTAAAATATAATAAGAGGTGTATAATGAAAAAAACAGAAAATCGTGAAAAACAAAAAGGTTTTACCTTAATTGAAATATTGGCAACAATTTTTATTGTCTGTCTAGTCCTCGGAATAACAGGAAATTATGTCATGAATGTCATTCACAATTCTGAAGATAAATCTACTGTACTAGCTTTAAATAATATTAAAAAAACGGCTAGCACATACGTTAATGAATTCCCCGATGATGTCGTTTGGAATAAAATCAGTAATGATCAATCCATTACCTACTCCTGTGTCTCTGTAAATTCACTAGTCAACAAAGGATACATATCTAAAAAAGACATCAACCAAAAAGGAGTTTCTGAATATATCGTCGTAACTAAAAATGCCACTCAGTCTATTACTACCGAAAAGTTTGATGAACAAAATAACAATTCAATCTGTAATCAAAATAAAACAACTACCAAAGTAACTATTCCAACAGCAAAAAAATACTGTAACGATTTAATCTATCTAAAAAAAGAACAAACCTTAACGACTACTCCTACCAATAATTCATTCTCCTTTATCGGTAACGTAAAAACAAACGCTGGAAACTATTATGTAAAAGCTAAACTAAAAGAAGGATATGTTTGGAAAGATGACACAACAGAGGAAAAAACTATCACTTGTTCGATTAAAAAAGCAACCCCTGAACTAGAAATCGAAAAAATATCCAATAATAATCAAGAATCTAATCTAGGAGAATCTGGAACCATTTTAGATGATACCCTTCTTTCTATAAAATCAAATGTTGCTGGAACAATCTCCTTAAAAACTTCCAATTCAGAAGTCGCTACAGCAATTCTTACTAATGGAAATAACATCAACGAAAACAATTCTTTACCAATAACAATTAAAAAGTTAGCGACCAAAAAGGCAAATACATATATCACGATTACCCTAACCCCAAATGATCAAACCAATTATGAGCAAACATCAATTGTTTATACCATTGGAGAAATCAAAACAACAACAGTTACACCACCAAAATGTAAAACACTCCAATATAACAATAAATATCAAGAACTAGTCAACAATAATTCTTCTTACTTAAGATATAACTATCAACAAAAAGAAGTTGGAAAATATCAAGTAACCATTAAATTAAAATATGGATATCAATGGAATAACAGTAGCTTTAAAGATATAAACCTAACTTGTGAAATAAAAGCACCTCAAGTAACAGTAACTTACAATACAAATGGAGGAACATCATGTAATCCTACCACTAAAACAGTTACCTACCTTCAAAAATATGGTGCACTCTGCCAAACTCGAAAAACAGGGAACACCTTTTTAGGATGGTTTACTGCCAAAACAAACGGAAATTCAGTTAACAAAGACACAACAGTTTCCAATTATCAAAATCACACGCTTTATGCTAACTGGCAAAGAAACACATACCAACTATCATTAGATGCAAATGGAGGAACAAATGGAAACTACACTACACCAATAAAAATTATATATCAAGATCAATATTCCTTAGATAATTACATTCCAACCCGAACTGGATACACTTTTAAAGGATGGTATACTGCAGCAAGTGGTGGAACAAGAATTACAGGAATTAATACTTGGAACTACACAAGTAACAAAACATTTTATGCACAATGGGAACAAATCAAATTTAGTATTGATACGAATCCAATGATTAATGGAACAATATATTACTCTGGAAAATCAGGATTTAAATATAATGTCTATATTAATGGAAGCTTACAAAAGCAAAATGTAGAAGACTATTGGGCAGAAGTTCCTTATGGCGGTACTCTAAAATTGGTACCAAATTCAGTTGCTGGATATACTGCAACTGAATTCTCAAAAACAATATATGATAATAATGCTGTAACAGGACCTACTTGGTCTCTTGCAAATTACACATTAAATTTCAATGCTAACGGTGGAAAAACAAATACTACTTCTGTTACCGTTACTTATACTTCATCAAATTATTGGGATATCTCTTGGGGACTACCTAGTAGAGAAAATTATAAATTTATGGGCTATTATACTTCTCCTTCTGGAGGAGAAATGGTATACGATTCTGCTGGACACGCAAACAATCAATCATCTTACTGGAAAAACAATGCATGGGTATATACAAACAACCTAACTGTATATGCACATTGGCAAAGCAATTGTACAGTAACAATTGCCACCAACAATTCTAGCTATGGATCAGTTGATACAACTACTTTAGTAGTACCATATGGAACAACCTATAGTGCTTCTGGAAATACACTAAATTTCTCAAACGGACAAAAAGTAACCGCTTCTTCGACAAATCTTACAGGGTATACTACAACATTCAGTAGTTGGTCACAGACAAGTGGAACCATTACTGGTAATACCACAATAACAGCTAGTTTTTCAAGAAGTGCAAATACGTATTCCATAACTTATAATGCCAATGGAGGAACCAATGCCCCAAATACCCAATCATTCACTTATAATTCTGGTGCAAGAATAAGTACTCAAAAACCAACTAGAACAGGTTATACATTCCAAAACTGGACCTATGAAGGAAATATTTTTAATCCTGGAGATGCTGTCCCTCAAAACTGGGGAAACTTCACTCTAACAGCACAATGGAACATAAATGTTTGCACTATTACCTACGATCCAAATGGCGGAACTTTCACAAATCACGCAAACGACACGGTGCAAAAAATTGATTATGGTACAACTCTTGGAGACTCAAAAAATGGAATGAGAAATGCCAGTAATGGATACTATAGTGCAACAAAAAAAGAGTACAATCATCCTCTCAATAAAAACGAGTGGATAAGAACAGGCGATAAAGCAACTTTCGATGAAGACGAAAGTTATAGTGCTACTGATATATGTCCAAATTTAGCATCTGGAAATCAAAGTATCACTTTAAAAGTCAACTGGAGTGCAAAATGGTACTTATGTAGAGAGGGAAGTACAGCTCTAAACGCTGTAGCTGATTGGACAGATCGAACTTACTACAGCGATAAATACGATGGAGCAAACAATGTTAACGGATTTAAAATTACTGGAGTAAAAGATACTAACTATTACACAACTGTTATAACTTCGTCAGACAATAATGTTAAACCTAACGTTAAAGAGTTTTTAAATAAAGATAGTGCAACTGTATTTATCTGGAAAGGCTGTTTAGTAAAAACCGCTGCAAGTGCAAAAAAACAAGATTGTGCATCAAGTTGCAAAGGATAGGAGAAAAAATGAAAAAAAAGAAAATTTTAAAAATAATTTTAATAATTTTAATCTTAATAACTATACTATTTACTGCTTTTTATCTTTATATCAACATCAATTCAACTACAACAGAATCAAATAATTCATCTCAAAAAAATCAAGCTACTTTCAAAATTGAAAAAATATCCCTTGATCCTTGCAAACAAAAAAATAACGATCAATGTAGTAAATACAAAAATGACACATTAAGGCACTTAACATTAAATAAATCATATCCAAAATTAAATGACGAAATTCAAAAAATTAACTCACTTGTAGACGAAAAATACAACGATGCCATCCAATCCAATTTAAATTCAAGTGAATGCTTAAATGTTAAAAACATCTTCAATTATAGAAACATTTACATTATGTCAGAAATTATATATGAATCAGATCATTTAATAGGAATATCTTATGAAATATATGGAACGGATATCTGCACAAAAAAAGCACTCTCCCCTAGTTTTAATTCCTATGTGTATAACATTGATGAAGATAAATTTTTAACACAACAAGAAGTTTTAGATTTATACAAAATAACTGATGAAGACATAAGCAAAGCTATTCAAGAAAATATTTCTTACTGGAACCAACTTTCTTCAACTAACTATACACAAGAAGATTTTGATACAAACTACAAACTTTCAATTTCATATGATGGAAATCTAGAAATAACTTATCTCAATAAAGTAACTAATACTACACATAATACTACAATAAAACAAACTAATACCAATTAATAAACTTAAAACTTCATTTCAAAAAATTGAGATGAAGTTTTACTTTTTAATCATAAAAAAAGAATTATGTCAATAACTTTAGAAAATGTCTCAAAAGAATTGAAACGCAAACGAGATTTTACTCTCGTTTTTTAGACTTTTAATTTTTTGGTAATTAGTCATTAAACAAAAGTATTTACTTAATAAAATAATCATTATTTTATATTATTTCTGTCAAAGTTAAAATGAATGCCTATCGGCAATCTTGACAATTCTTTATAGGGTTCAATATTTTCGTGGTATTTATTTTTAATTATCGGTTATACGTATAAATATTGTAATTTTCCTCTTCGTTGTTGCTTTTTAAACTCACTAATTTTCCATGGATGTTGCATGCTTGAAACATACTTTTTTAGATTAGACTTAATTGCTTCCTTTTCATCAAATTCTTGAGAAAAATTTTCATTTCTATTTAACTCTTTTAATTCCATTACTTGTTCATCAATTGTTACAAGCAAATCATCACTAAATGATTGAATAAATAAACATTCGGTTTTTCATTATTTAAATATGGTTGATAATATTTGTTTTTGCATTTAATGGAATTACCATTATCAATCTTTCTAAATGTTAAAACAGCAAGAGTATAATTGATTTTTTCTTCACTAGGAAATTCTTCGAATACTGATCGAATTTTCTTATAGTCTATTACAAATCTTTTGTTAAAATATGTACAAAAACTTCAAGTAAATATTTGTCTGCTTTTTTAATTGTAGTAATACCATTTAGTTTTAGTTCATTAACTAATCCTCCTTGAAAGCGTATAACCATCTTCAAGAATAAATTCATTTCCATAAACATAATCAATTAAAAAATCTAAATTTAATTCTTCTATTACATCATTTATATATATTTCTATTTCATTTTCTTCTAATATTTTCTTGAATTCAATTAATTCTTTTGATACTTTTTGGCTTACTTTATCACCTATATAAACATACCAAAAAAAATGATATTTTTCCATATCATCTTCAAAATTTCTTAATTTGTGATTTTATTCTGTTAAAACAATTGACACCATTGAATTACTCTTTTACTTATGTTATATTAAATATAAGTAAAATATAAAAGAGGTGTATAATGAAAATAATGAAAAAAACAGAAAATCGCGAAAAACAAAAAGGTTTTACCTTAATTGAAATATTGGCAACAATTTTTATTGTCTGTCTAGTCCTTGGAATAACAGGAAATTATGTCATGAACGTCATTCACAATTCTGAAGATAAATCCACTGTACTCGCTTTAAATAATATTAAAAAAACGGCTAGCACATACGTTAATGAATTCCCCGATGATGTTGTTTGGAATAAAATCAGTAATGATCAATCTATTACCTACTCCTGTGTCTCTGTAAATTCACTAGTCAACAAAGGATACATATCTAAAAAAGACATCAACCAAAAAGG
>CAKPLX010000027.1 GCA_934167785.1 uncultured Bacilli bacterium | reverse complement strand
TTCTAATGCAATATTTTGTTTTGGATTCATTTTCCACCTCTTTTTGTAAGGTAACTAACATTAATGATTATACAAAAATCTAATATTTTTTGTCAATAGAAATACTTAAATATGGGAAAATATGGTATTAAAAAACTGTATCTACCTAGGTACAGTCTACTATCTATCCAATTGCTTTTCTTTTCAAAAATTGATGTTCAATTGTCTTTTTGGTTTCTTTTTGATATTGTCTGTTGAAAAAGTAACTATTAAATTGGATAGCTTTTACTTCTTTCTTGAAATTCCCTTCTTCAGATTGAAATGACTTATTCATCGTTAATTGTCTTATCATCTCATTATATTCATTTAAATCAAATTCATTACATTCAAGAATTTCAAACATATCTGCAAATTCTTCGATAATTAACTCAAAGATAGTTAATTCGCTTACATCATCTCTATTTATAATACGATATAAATTTTCCAAATTAATTACTGAAGTTTCATTTAAAACATTCTTTAAGCAAGCATTTAAATTTTTCGTACTATAACTTGCTACAAATGTATTGCTATAACCGTAATCCAATTTTGCGCTATATACTCTATTGAAAAATCTTTTTAATTCAAATTCGCTAATTTCGTCCCTTAATTTTACTTTTAAACTAACATATTTTTTAGTATCACTATCAATAAAACTAACAATTTTTGGTACTTTTCCATTTAAACATAAATTTGTTTCTGGCATACTCTTTCCTCCCTGTGCATTGCTATTTTACTACAAATTGATTTTTTGTCAAATAAATTTAATAAATTTTATATTTTTTCATTAAAATAGTAATAAAGTATAACAATAAATAAAAAAGCGATGACTTGATAGTCGCTTTTTTAAATTGATGAACAATTTGAATTTCTAAAGGACTTCATCCAATACTTTTTTCTTTTATTAACAATCTTTCTTTATGATTCGTTTCTTGTTTAAGCATTTTACATTTCGATAAATATTTCGAATTAAAAAAATAACTATTGTACTTTATCACTTTTACTTCTTTTTCAAAATCACTGTCTTGATTCAAAAATAATTGATTAGTATGTAAATATCTTACCATTTCATTATATACATCAATGCTGTATTCACTTCTATTAATAATTTCGAACATATCAAAAAATTGTTCTATTCTTTCATTTAATATAGAAAATTCTTGAATACTTAGGTTTGTCATTAATTCATATAAGGATTTTAAACTAATTACAGAATCAGTTTTTAAAATTTCTTTGAAGCATAATTTTAATTCTTTAATAGATTCCGTATCAGTAATACCTTTTGATAATAAATTTAATTTTAAATCTGCCATTTCAAATAAAAATTTTTTGAACGCAAATTCACTAATATCATTTTTTAGTTTCACTTTTAAATTGATATACTTTTTTGTCTCTTCATCGATAAAACTTAGTGTCTTCGGTCTACTAATATTTAAATATAATATTGTTTCTAGCATAATTTTTCCCTCTTTCATATGATAACTCTTATTATTAAATCACTGTAATATTCTATGTCAGCATAGGACAAATATACTGGCTAAAGAAGTGTTTTTAATTTTAGCTTATTATTTATAATTTTTTCTGTATTAGTATTTTTGTGATAATTTTTTTGGGAAAAAAGGTGTTTTGTTAACTATAAATTTAAAAAAGAATACTATTCAGCATTCTTTGAAAAAAAATTTCCTTCTTCTGTAATTGAAACATTAGGTGATAAATTTCTTATCTTGTTTATTACTCTTTCCTTTTCTTGATTGTTTAATATTGATGTATATTCATCTTTTTGTTGGCAAGGAATAATCTTATATTGGAATTGTCCAGCATCATTAATCGTTAATTGAAAAATTTCAGTATCTTTGGTTTCATTATTAAAAATAAAATCCCCTAAATTATAAATAATTGCTTTTTGGTTATAAAAGTCAATTCCTTGTAGAGTATGGGCATGCGTTCCTACAATTAAGTCACTCCCCGCATCAATATATTGTTTGGCAGTATCTACTTGTACTGGCTCTAATTTACTTGAATCTTCTTTTCCCCAATGGACTAATGTAATTACAAAATCACTTTGGCTTTTGGTTTTTTTTATCATATTTATTAGGTGGCTCGGATCATAGCAGCGAAATACACCACCCTCATCTGCTGTTGCTTCTGGTGTTAAAATTATTTTTTCTGCTCGTGTTGCATTTAAAAAGGCAATTTTATAACCATTTGCTATAAAATAATAGGGCTGCATTGCTTCTTCAAGATTATTTCCAGCTCCTATATAAGGAATGTTATACTGTTTTAGTGATTCTAAAGTATCTTGAAAGGCTAATTTTCCAAAATCATAAACATGATTATTTGCTAAAGTTACTAAATCGACCCCCATTTCTTGATAAATACTAAGTCGATTAGGAGATGCTCTAAAAGTATAATACTTACCAGGCATTTTTTCACCTCTATTGCTAATTGTAAATTCATTATTAGCAACTGTAATATTACTCATTTTTAATTCATTAACGATTTCTTCAGAGAGTATTCCATAAATTTTTTTATTTCTTTCTTCATATTTTGGCATAATATACCAATTATCAGCTAAGGAAACATCACCTATAAAACTTAAGGTTACTTGGTTATTCTCTGTTTTAACTTCTTTTTTATTTAGTTGGATATTGTTGTATTTATCTTTTAAAACTTTTAGAGAATTAGAAGTAATGTCGTGCCATAATTGTTCTTTATAATGATTATTTTTGATTTCCTGATGAATTTTTTTTAAAGTATTATCCCCATAATTTATTTTAATCCAATTCAGAAATTTTTCATCAATTTCGTCATTTTGATTAACTTTTATAATTTCTTGAACAATGTTTATATCCTTTTGACTATCTTTCTCTACATTTACCTTTTTTATCTTTTTAGATGAAAGAAGTAGAAAAATTGATAATAGCAAAAGAAGAAAAAATATTGTAGTTAAAGAATTAAGTATTATCTTTTTCATTTTGAAAACTCTTATGACTCTCTATTATTGAAAATTTAGTTCCTACTTTTAAATCGGGGAAAAAATTTAAGGGAAGGAGAATTGCTAAATGAGCGTTTTCATTTTGAAATACAGTATTTTCATGCATTTCCTTTTGAATGGATAATATTTCTAAATCATCATTTGTAAAAACAACATCTATTCTTTGTTTATTTGCAATTGAACTGTAACGGTTGCAATTTTTAATAATGATTGCATAGTATAATTTTTGAAAATGATATTTTAATAAATTAGGATTAGTGGTCATTGTTGTGGATATTTCTTTTTGGTTATATTCTAACTTCATTTTAGAAAAAACAATTATAATATATAATTGTTAAAATCCTTTCCACTGCCAATTTTGAATTTCTGGCAGATCTTTTCCATATTCATAGATGTATTGTTTATGAATAACTAATTTATCTTTACATAATTGATTTAAAAGTGCACTTCTGTTTCCAAGTTGTGGAAGACGCTTTAAGGCTGCTAAGACTAGATGATAGCGATCAATTCCATTTTGAACGCACATATCAAATCTAGTAGTAATTGTTCCTTCTTCTTTATAACCATGAACATGCAAATCTTTGTTATGTCTTTTATATGTTAATTGGTGAATTAAATTTGGGTAACCATGAAATGCAAATATGATTGGCTTATCCTTAGTAAATAGTGAATCATAGTCTTCATCAGCTAATCCATGTGGATGTTCAGTATTTGATTGTAGTCGCATCAAATCTACCACATTAATTACTCTTATTTTTAATTCTGGGAAGTACTCTCTTAAAATTGAAGTTGCCGCTAGAGTCTCTAGTGTTGGAGTATCTCCACAACAAGCCATAACAATATCTGGTTCTTGATTTTCATCATTACTAGCCCATTTCCAAATTCCAATTCCTTGTGTGCAATGAATTACTGCTTCCTCCATACTTAACCATTGTGGTCTTGGATGTTTTGATGCGATCATAACGTTAATATAATCTTTACTTTTCATACAGTGTTCAAAACATGATAATAAGCAATTTGTATCTGGTGGAAGATAAATTCTAACAATATCTGCTTTTTTGGTGACTAAATGATTTAAAAAACCTGGGTCTTGATGTGTATAACCATTATGATCTTGTTGCCATACATGTGATGATAAAACATAATTTAAAGATGATATTTTCTGACGCCATGGTAATTGTTTAGAAACTTTTAGCCATTTTGCGTGTTGACTAGCCATAGAATCTACAATTCTAATAAAAGCTTCATAACTAGTAAAAAAGCCATGACGACCAGTCAATAAATAACCTTCTAACATTCCTTGACAAATATGCTCTGATAAAATAGAATCAATTACTATTCCATCACTATCCAAAAATTCATCTGTTTCCTTTTTTATAGCATTCCATTTGCGATTAGTTTCTTCAAACACGTAGTTCAAACGATTAGATAAAGTTTCATCTGGTGCAAATATTCTAAAATTATGTTTGTCTTTATTTAATTTAATGATATCTTTTACATATTTTCCTAATTCAATCATATCTTGAGCCTGAGTTTTTCCATGCTCAGTAATTTTTACTCCATATTCTCTAAAATCAGGTAAATTTAATTCTTTTAATAACTTGCCACCATTTGCGTTAGGATTTGCTCCCATTCGTTGATTACCTATTGGTGCAAGTTCTTGAAGTTCTTTTATTAGTGTTCCATTTTTATCAAATAACTCTTCTGGCTTGTAACTTCGTAACCAATTTTCTAATACTTCTAAATTTTCTTTGTGATCTTCATCCACAATAACGGGAACTTGATGAGAACGGAATGAACCTTCTATTTTTTTTCCTTCAACTTCTTTTGGTCCTGTCCATCCTTTTGGCGTTCTTAATATAATCATTGGCCAAATTGGTCTTTTGGTTGATTTTCGATATTTAATATCCTTAATTTTTTCAATTACTTCATCTAAAACTTCAGCCATTCTTTTGTGCATAGTCATTGGACTATCCCCTTCAACATAATAAGGTAAATAACCACTTCCTCTAAAATAGTCATCTAATTCCATATCACTTATTCTAGAAAATAAGGTTGGATTAGCAATTTTATAACCATTTAGGTGTAAGATGGGTAAAACTACACCATCAGTTTTTGGATTCATAATTTTATTGATTTGTAATGAAGCTTGAAGAGGACCAGTTTCCAGTTCTCCATCTCCAATTACGCAAGCCGCTATTAATGTTGGATTATCTAAAACTGCTCCATAGGCGTGAGCTAAGCTATAACCTAATTCACCACCTTCATTAATTGATCCTGGAGTTTCTGGTGCAGCATGAGATGAGATACCTCCTGGAAAAGAAAACTGTTTGAAAAGTTTCTTTAATCCTTCTTCATCCTGTGTAATACTTGGATATATTTCAGTATAACTCCCTTCTAAGTAAGTATTTGATACAACAACTTGACCGCCATGTCCTGGCCCAGAAATATAAATCATATTTAAATCATACTTTTTTATCACACGATTTAAATGAGTATAAATGAAATTTTGTCCAGGAGCAGTTCCCCAGTGTCCTACTACATTTGGTTTAATATCTTTTAACGTTAATTTTCTTTTTAGTAAGGGATTATCTAATAAATAAAGTTGACATGCTGATAAATAATTAGCCGCCCTAAAATAGGCATCTATTTTTTTTAATTCTTTTATTTCCATAATATTCCTCTTTCTTCATCTGCTAAAAAAAGCTCACTCCTGAACTTTTTTTGATGTTATAAAATTATTGATCAATACTTTCTAATCTTTTATCCAAATCATCTATAATGGTTTGAAGTCTATCATAATTTATTTTGATATTTTCTTTTTCTTGTTTGATTTTAGTCTCTTCATTTTTCTTATAATTAATAAACTTCTGTTTTTCATCAGATAATTTTTCCTTATCTTTTTCTAATTCATTACTGGTCTTTTCAATATTACTACGCATTTCTTTTAATTCATCTATGTATTTATTGATTTCCGCTACTCTCATTTGTAATGCTTCAAATAATTCATCAAAATCTGTTAATTTTTGCTCCGTTACTTCAGTTTTATAAGGAGTCGGAACTCTTTTTTCGTTATCTATCAAACGATATTCCGTCCAAAATTGCTTTAGCGATGAAACTTTAGGTTTTACAACTATTCCTTTTTCGGTATAATTATTGAAATAAATAACATTGTCTATTTCAGAGTCAATGGGATGAATATTTTTAATTCCTTCATAAATTTTTCCTAATCTATTGCGATATTCTTTGTGTTTAGAAAAATTTGTCATTTTAATATCTTCATTTTTAGGATGTTCTACTGTTTTTACTGAGGGAGATAATTCTGCTTCAACTGTGTTATTGATTTTGTTTTGATTTAATTTTTTACTTCTCATTTCTCCTAAATTTGAAAATAAATTTTCAGGTATTTCTATATTTTTTATTCTGTTGTTATACATTTTTCTCACTCTCCAAACTATATCTTGCCATTGTTTTCATAATGTTTTTTAACTTTTCCCATTCTCTTCCTTCAGTTAAATTTTCTATGAATTGATTATTTTCAATAGTAATAATTTTTCCAGAGTAAATAATTGTATTTCCACCTTTATCGTGTTCATTCTTTGTATAAATTATATACTTTCCATTTAATTCCTCTACTTCAAAAGCACAAATTAATTCTACCTCTCCTACTTCTTTATATCCATCAACCAATGTTATTGTTCTATTGCTTCCCATTTTACTCTCCTCCTATTTTAAATGTATTATAACATATATTTTTTTTAATCACAAGTAAATGAGAAATAAAAGTTAAAAGTACTGATTTGGTTTGTCAATGCATAATTTAATTAAATTTTAGTTAATTTTTGACATTTTAAAGAGCAAATATAGGTTATTCAAAGGTTTTTTATTTATTGATTGATTATTTTTATATAATGAGATTGTAGGTGAGAGGCATGAAGAAAAAATTGATTTGTTCAACCGTTCAATTACTTAAAAAAGATGGTAAATATAATAATGAACAAATAGAAGTCATTATTTATGGATTAGAAGGTTTGTATCTTACTTTTACTAAAATAATTATTATCTTCTTATTTGCTATATTACTAGGAATTTTTAAGGAAGTACTTATTCTTCTTATTACCTATAATATTATTAGATCTCAAGCATTTGGAATACACGCTAGTAAAAGTGCTTACTGTTTGATTTCGTCTCTTATCTTTTTTATAGGTGGAGCAATTTTGGTTAAATATATTCAAATACCTATGTGGATTATGATAACTGTAGCAATAATTTGTGATATTTGTTTATTGTTATATGCTCCAGCTGATACACAAAAAAGACCACTGATTAATAAAAAGAAAAGAAAGAGATTTAGAATTGTTAGTTTTTGTTTAGGAATTATATATACTATCATTATTCTTATTAGTAAAGATCCTATTATTTCTAACTATTTATTAGTAGGAATGGTAGAATCTGTATTAGTGATTTTGCCAATAACTTATAGTATATTTAAAATGCCTTACAACAATTACAAGAATTATTATAAAGATGTTCAATTAATTAGTACTAATTAATTTGACATAAAAAGAATAAAAAGAAGGAGGAAAAATTATGAGTTTTATTGCAAATTTATTAGCAAAAATTGGAGGAGGAGTTGCTAATATTGGTACCCAAGGATGTGTGTTCTTTATAATGGACGAACCAGAAATGCCAAAATCTTTGCTTGAAAAATAAATATATAATAAAAACACTCTATTTTGAGTGCTTTTTATTATCTGCTACTTTTTTTACTATAATCATTTGACTATAAATATCATTTTTTATTTCACGTTTTGTTTCAAATATACTATTATTTTTTATAATATCATTTACAAGTAATAGTCCATGACCTCTTTTTTTGCCTTTGGTTGAAAATGATTCTTTTCCTATTTTTTCTTCTTCTATTTTATTATTGTAAGTGTTAGAAATAATCATTCTAAATTCATTTTCTATATTAGAGTAAGCTTCTATTCCTAACTCTTTATCTTTAGATTCAGCACTTGCTTCAATTGCATTATCAATAAATACACCTAATATTTTGGCAAAATCACGTTGCCTTTTTAAATCTAAATCAAAAATAGTTGATTCTTTTATCTTCTTTGATATATTAATTGATACATGAATTCCTTTTTCTTCAGCTTTTTGTACTTTAAAATAACAAAGTCCTTTAATTCCATTTGCTGGTAAGTAACCAAATTTAGCATACTTTTCTTTTTTTACAGCATAAGTATCACCTAGAATTTCATCAATATAATTAACGATTTCTGATTCTTTTTCTTTGTCACATATTTTAGCCCGAATGGCTAAAAATTCATTCTTGGTTTCATGGCGAAGAGTTCTTTGATTTTCTATTTCTTCTTCATAAGTTGTCATAAATTCTAATAAATTATCATAAATCTTTTTGATCTTATTATTTTCAATTGTTTGTTTCATTAAATTTAACAAATCTGAGATTAAAATAACAATAATTAAAATATATATCCAAAAATTTTGATTTAGTCTAAACTCTTTTCCTAATTCATAGAAAAAAACAAATACACTTATTAAAGTTAAAACAGAAAGAAATACTATTTTTTTATTATTTGAAATTTCCGTATTTACTATTTTTTGGAGATAATTTTTTAATAATATGGTAGTCAACAAAAACAATATGCAAATAATCAAATTTGAAATAACACCACCTGCTAGTGTATTAAAACAATATTCTATGCTTATTCCCATTACTTTTGTTACAAAATACATCTCAATAAAATCATTAATTAAGAATAATGACATATACATTATGGTCATTAAAATAGCTTTTTTATAGGAAACTAAGGAAATTTTTTTAATAAATAAAACGTTTATTATAGTCATCAATATACTTTTGACAATACCATTCAAATTCAAAAATATAAATGTTTGAGGAATTGAAAATAATAGTAAGTAATATCCACCTCGTAGTTCTTTTTTTATTTCCCATGTATCATTAATAACAATTTTTTCAAAAACATAAACTCCCACCATAGTTATTAGTACACTTATATATCCACTAATAATTTGCAACATATTCCCTCAACTCCTTCTTCTTTCTGTTAGATAGTAAATATACTGTTTCATTATTTAGAAAAGTTATTGTATTTTCTGAGTAATTAATTCTTTTTATCTTTTCTACATTTACAATACACGATTTATGGCATTGAAAGAAACTATGTCCTAACTTTCCGGCTAGTTCTATAATGGGAATATTGGTTTCAAATTCTTCTCCTGTTTCGGTTTTGATGATACATTTTGGAACATCTTGCATTTTCTCAATATACAAAATATTGTCATAGGGAATTCTATAACAATTTCTATTAAAGTTATAGATAAGTACTCCTTTTTTATTAATTGTTTTAATAATATAAATGATTGTATCTTCAAATCGAGAAGCCCAAATTTTATCTTTTGGTATATAGTCTAGTGCTAATAATCTAGAATAAAAAATATCATTTTTACATTCTCCATGATTTGTCACAAATAAAATAATGCTTTCTAAATCATTTTCTCTAACTTCAGAAGCAATTTCTAGTCCTGATATTTCTCCTAACTCAATGTCTAAAATATATACTTTTTGTTCTCCTTCTTTTTGAATGATTTCATGAACTTCCTTACTATATTTGGTGAATTCATTAATTTTGTATTCAAAGTTATAAGGCATCATTACTTTTGTTAAAATGTTGTGAATTTTGGTTGAAAATTCTTTATTATCTTCACAAATAATAAATCTTATCATAGTTCTACTCCCTCCCAGCGAACAAGTTTATTATAACATAATTTGACATTTTTTTTACCTTTGCTAATTGAAATGCTTAATTTAGTTCGTAAAAGAAAAAAAATTTATCTATAATGTTACTTTTGTAAAAAATAAGGTCAAACTTGAAGAAAATTTACTAATTTTAAAGTACTTTTTATAACTATTTTTTAAGAAGCTCCTAAAAAAGGGGCTTTTTTTGTCAAATTCATGTAAAATAGTGATTTCTTACTTTTTAATTTTCATTAAAAATAATTTATATTTTTATGTTAAAAATACTGATATTGTCTTTAAACTTTAAATGTAGATAGGACTAGATTAGTATTTTATTTTTTTTAAACAAAAAAACATAAGAAACAATAGTTTTAAAAATTTGTATCTTATAAAACGAAGTGATATAGTTTTCGTTGAAAGGAGGGATAACATGTTGAATCAAGTTGTCTTAGTAGGTAGAATTGTTAAAACACCTGAATTAAGAACTACTGAAACAGGAAAGAAAACAGCAACTGTAACATTAGCTGTACCTAGAAACTATAAAAATATGAATGGTGAATACGAAACAGACTTCTTAGATTGCACCCTATGGACTAATGTGGCTGAAAACACAACTGAATATTGCCAGACTGGTGATATGGTTGGTGTGAAGGGCCGAATACAAACTAGGGTTATTACTAGTGATGATGGTAGTAAAAAGAAAAAGACAGAAATTGTTGCAGAAAAAGTTACTTTTTTAGCTCAATCACCAAATAATAAAGAAGAAAAAAAAGAGAGCAAAAAAGGAAGTAAAACCGGAAAAACAGAAAAGCAAGAGAAGAAAAATTAATTGCTCTTCTTTTATTTTGTCGAATAAATTTTTGATTTTGTAAACTTAATTTGATTTGATTGTATTTGAAAATTGATTGTGATAAACTGATATTATGGTGATGTAGATGAATTTATTTAAAAAAGATAGAGAAAAGTCAATAATTAAATCCAAAGAAATTATTCAAAAAGAGAAAGAAAAAATAAAGGAAGAACGAAAAAAAATGAAACAAGAAAAAAAGAAAAATCATCTTTCAAACGATACTGCTTCTTTTCAAAAAAAAGAAACTAAAAAGAAAATATTGATGATGATTTATTTTGAAATTTTAGGGGCAGTTATTTGTTTACTTGTACTTTTTCTTTTAAGTGGGGGAAAAAACTTTATTAAATTATATAGTGATTTACAAAAAGTAATTAATGTATATGATACTATTACTAAAGATTATTATGGAAAAGTTGATAAAAAGAAACTGGTTGATCAAGCGGTGGATGCAATGCTAACAGAGGCTGGAGATAGTTATACAACTTATTCAAATAAAAAAGATACTACTAATTTTTTAGAAACAGTTAATGGAACATATGAAGGAATTGGTTGTATGATTTCTATGGATAATGATAATAATATTGTTGTTATTAGTGTATTTGATGATGGTCCGGCAAAGAAAGCTGGATTGCAGGAAAAAGATATTATCACACAAGTTGATGGAAAAGATTATTCTAATAAAACTAGTAATGATTTATCCGAATATGTAAAAAATAGGAAAAAGAACACTGTAGAATTAACAATTAAAAGAGGAAATGACTTAAAAAAAATAACTATTAAAAGAAATAGAGTTGAGGTTCCTAGTGTAACAAGTAAAGTTATTGAACAAGAAACAAAAAAAATAGGTTATATTGATATTTCTGTATTTTCATCTGTAACCTATGAACAATTTAAAAATCAGTTAACAAGTTTAGAAAAAAAAGGGATTCAAGCTTTAATTATTGATGTAAGAAATGATTCAGGTGGATATTTAAATTCTGTAACTGATATTAGTAGTTTATTTTTAAAAAAAGGGAAAGTAATTTATCAATTACAAGATAGTAACAAAACAGAAGTAATAAAAGATAAAACTAAAGAATATCGTTCTTACCCTATTGCGGTATTA
This sequence comes from uncultured Bacilli bacterium, assembly GCA_934167785.1. The sequence continues at coordinate 3,114 of CAKPLX010000027.1, read as the reverse complement.
GTTAATGCTGCTAGTGCTTCAGCATCAGAAATTTTGGCATCTGCTATTAAGGAAAGTTATGGTGGACTTGTTGTGGGAACTAAAACTTATGGTAAAGGAACAGTTCAAAAAACAAAAAAACTTTCCGATGGAACAATGATTAAATATACTGTAGAAAAATGGTTAACCCCTAAAGGAAATTGGATTAATAAGGAAGGGGTTGAACCTACTAATCCAGTTGCTTATGAAGTTAAAGATGGTCATGATCTTCAATTACAAACGGCTACAGATTTATTAGTTAACCAAATTAAAAAATAAAGATTTTTGAAAAGGTTATGTTTCAAAAATCTTTTTTATGACTCAATATTAATTTTTAATAATCGATTTAATTCTACAGCATATTCCATTGGTAGTTCTTCCCTAAATTCATTAATAAATCCTAAAATAATTAACTCTTTAGCTGCTTCCTCTGGGAGTCCTCTACTCATAAGATAAAATAATTTATCATCGCTTATTTTACTAACGGTTGCTTCATGTTCTAATAGTGATGAGGAATTGGCCACAATATTATTGGGAATTGTATCACTTTTAGAAAGTTTATCTAAAATTATGGTATCACATTTTACACTAGCTATAGAATCATGAGCCTGTTTTGTTATCTTTACGGTTCCACGGTAAGTAGCATTTCCTCCATTTGAAGCAATTGATTTGGATACAATATTACTTTTGGTATATGGAGCTAAATGAATCATTTTAGCGCCTGTATCTTGAATTTGATTCTTTCCAGCTCCCGCTACTGTTATACAAGTACCTCTAGCATGTGGACCATTTAAGATACAAGCTGGATATTTCATATTTGTTTTCGCACCGACATTCCCATCGATCCACTCCATTAAGCCATTTTCTTCAACAATCGCTCTTTTGGTTACTAAATTATAGACATCACTAGACCAGTTTTGAATTGTTGTATATCTACATTTTGCATTCTTTTCCACAAATATTTCTACAACAGCTGCATGTAGGGCATCTTCTGTATAAGTTGGAGCCGTACATCCTTCGATATAGTGAAGTTCACTTCCTTCATCAACAATGATTAAAGTTCTTTCAAATTGACCCATATTTTTGCTGTTAATCCGAAAATAGCTTTGGAGAGGACGATCTAGTTTAGTGTGAGGAGGAATATAGATAAATGTCCCTCCACTCCAAACAGCACCATTTAATGCGGTAAATTTATTTTCATCATATTTTACTAATTTATTAAAATATTTTTTGAAAATTTCTGGATGTTGTTTTAGGGCACTATCTGTATCGAGAAAGATTACGTTTTTTTCTTCTAATTCTTTGATCATATTATGATAAATGACTTCACTATCGTATTGAGCACCTATTCCATCTAAGTACTTTTTTTCAGCATCAATTACACCCAATTTGTCGAATTCATCACGAACAGAGCAAGAAATATTATTCCAATCATTGGTTAACTTTTCCTCTCTTTTTTTATAGTAATTAATGCTATCATAATCAATGTCTAAGTTTGGACCAAAAGTGGGATTTTTGCTATTTTTAAATACTTCAAAAGCTTTTAGACGGAAATCTAACATCCAACTTGGTTCTTCTTTAATACTTGAGATGTTTTTAATGTCATCACTTGTTAATTTCATTGTAATCACCTTTTTTCCATGTCTATTATATCAAAAATAGGTAAAAATAAAAAGTTGTTTTGATTTTCAAGGAAATGTTTTGAAAAGAAAATAACTTCTATTTTATACAATATAATAAATAACCAATACAAACGGAAAAAGCTGCAATGATAATTAATCCTATTATCATTTGAACAATATTTACATAACCAGCACTTGTATTTGTTTTCATCATGCTCTGTTCTTTATTTAATCTTTCAAAATAATTTAAATTCGTTATAATATTATTTATCATCATATTATAGGTTTCTAAATCAAGATTATATTTTAAAATAATATCAATATTTTGAAGGTAGCTATCTTTTTTTTGAAGAATTTCTTCTACCCTATCCTTAATTTTGTCATAATAGTTATAAAATAAACACTCAATAAGTTCATAACGATTACAGGTAATACCATTTATAGTAATAACATCATTATTTTTTAAAATAGAAGGAAAAACGTTATCAAATAAAGGAGCAAAGGAATATCTTTTGGTCTCTTTATCACAAAGAATACCATAATCTTTAAAATTTCTTTCACTCTGGTTAATGATACTATCAAAAAGTAACATATCAAAATATTTTTTTTCAATTTTTTGATAATCTTCTTCTAACATACTGGGAAGGCTTTTTAAGATATTTAATCCATAATCAACAATAGTTTTATAGTCTTCTTTGGTATTTGCCACTTTCAACTGTTCTGTAGTGTCTACCCATTTTTCTTTTTTTAATTTTCCATTCGTGATTAATTTTAAAAATCTTTTCTTTAAGTTTTCTACATCATAAAATTCATCATCATCTACAATATCTTTAATGATTATGGAATCTTTTTGTTTACTTGCATTATAAATTCGGTATTCTTCCACAATGTCAAAATTTAATAAGCGACCAACTTGGCAAATAGCAATTTCAATATCATCTACTCCTGTATGTTTTTGGTAGCCTTTAAAAGTATTTTCAACTAATACTTCTGATGATTCTGGATTTGTTACAGTAACAGAAACTGGTTGTAAGAAGAGATTACTGTTATTGTCAAAAGCAGTTACGTAATAATTTTTTCCAGGATTTAGGCTTGGTGTATTTTGAATGGTTATGGATAATTTATTTTGATGCATATAGTAGTTAGCAACATTTTCTATTTCTTTACTAATAACGTCTATATTTCTAACATCACTTTGGTATTTGTTAATTAATTCATTTCCTTGTTCTTGGGTAAGTCCATATTTTCCACAAATATTATTAATTAAATTTATAATACTATTCATATTATTTCCATTCATCTATTATCACTATCCTATTTTACTATTCTATGATTTTAGTATATCATTAAATGACATAAAAAAAAAGAAATATTTGACTATTTTTAGAAAATATTTCTCTTTGTAGATTTTTATTGAAAGTGCACAATTAATGTGCAATAAGTTTTAGAAACATATATAATATCTTCTTAAGCA
>CAKPLX010000026.1 GCA_934167785.1 uncultured Bacilli bacterium | reverse complement strand
CTGTAATAGATGTGGTAAATTTAAAACAGTATCAAAATATTGGTTAAATCACGAATAATCATACTTATTAAAAAATGCTTAAAAATGGGTGTAAAATAATTGTACCCATTTGATTAACTACTAGTTATACACAAAAAATCGTATTTTCCTTATAAATAAAAAAGGAACCTATAAAGTTCTTGACGATCGTGAGTAAGATCGTATTTATACAGAATTCCTTACGTTCTCATACTAATACTTTTTTTCTTTTCGAAAAGCACACCTAAATATTTAGATGTGCCCCTTTTCGCTAGATATAAACTTTTTCTCATTTAGCCATTCAAATGAATAGTATTTTTTAAAATTAATTCATCTTTAAACTCTATACTAATTATATGTTCATCTAGTTTATTCTCACAAAATTCAATTATACCTGCGTACTCAAAATTCCATTGAGGATGATTTTCGTCTTTTTTAAAATCTATTTTAATTTGTGGCTTTCCAATTTTTTCTTTGATATCATTATCTGTATAATTAAAGTTTAATTTATAAAATTCTCGTAATTTGATATCTAACATTTTATTTAAGATCAAATCTTTTTCTTTAACATATTTATTGGTAATTTTCATGGCATAGTTAATTGTGTCCTCTCCATAAATATTACTACTAATTATCAATTTAAAATCAGGACATTCGAACTCATATGCCTCTGTTTCTTCATTTAATGTAAAATTTTCTTTTTTTAACTCTCCTCTATCAAATAATTTCATAAAAAAACCTCCTTAATCTCATTTCTATCTTTAATTTATGCTATAAATTTTTATCATTTGTCATTATAAAAATTTTTAGCGAAAAATAATCTTCCAGTAATAACAATTTACTATTAATAATACATATTAGTCATATTCTTCTCAAAGATTTACGTGTTAAATGATAACATAAAAAGATTATTTTGTCAAATTTCTTATCCCTTATTTATTAATTGTTATGATTAACTTGTGATAATGTCTTAAGTAATAACTTTGGAAAATGTCTCAGGTTATTATATGAAGTGGAAAATGAGAAAGGTTGTATTAAGAATGAATGAAAAAGAAGTAACTAAATCTAAGCAAAAAAAACATGTCCCAAGCATGCAACATCCATAGAAAATTAATGAATTTAGAAAGCAACAACGAAGAGCAAAATTGCAGCATTTATATGCATAATTACATAACTATTAATAAAAATAAATACTACAAAAAATTAAGGACTTATTAGTGCCTGTCAAGATTGCCGTAGGCATTCATTTTAACCTTGACAGACATAACATAAAATAATTTTGCTTAATGACCAATTACAAAAAAGTTAGATTTAAAATCTAAAAAAACGAGAATAAAATCCCATTTATGTTTAAATTTTTTTGAGACATTTTCCAAAGTTATTGACATAATAAAAAGTTTTTATTTCATTTCAAAAAAAAGAGACAAAGTCTCCAAATTTAGTGGAAGCAACAACAAGATCCACATTGCTGTTGAGTCACAACATTTTCCTCACAACAAGTATACCTTGGTTGATAAGTGTGTCGATAAATATGATTATTAATAATTCTAGTATTAATTGGACATACATGAGGTACCTCATGAACAAACGTACGATTAACAATCCTTTCTCTTCCCGGTTCAATAATTGGACTCATCACATTTCCTTGTTGCATAGGCATCATCTCATAGTTTCCAACTTCATTATAATTCATATTGTCATTCATATTTGTATTAACATTTTGATTAGTAATATTGATATCCAAATCATCACGTCCTAAATTTTCATTACAAAACATAAAAAATCCTCCTTTTCTACCTTATTCTATGAAAAAGGAACAAAAGGACTTAATATAAATAACCATATCTATACAAATTATTTTTTTAAAATATCTAACAAATGTGTAGACGCTCCCAATAAATCTTCTCTTTCACAAATAGACAAATGATACGCTAAAAATAATTGAAATACTTCTTCATCCATCTTATTTAATTCTTTCTTAATGTAACTACTAGCCCCATCTGAAGCAATAATTTTTACTCTTTTTAAACCCGTCTTTTTATTAATCTCATCAATATCCTCTAATCGAACATAATCATACAACTGATTTCCCTCTTCTAAAATATGAAAAGACTGATCCACTTTTCCCTCTTTTATTGCCCCTAAAATATAATTATTCAAAAAACCATGTGCAATAACTGCATATTCGTTCATACAATAAGAAATAAAAATAGCCCCATTATTTTTTAATACTCTCTTTGCCTCTTCAATAGCTTTAAATTGTTCTTCTCTACTTTTCAAGTGATAAATCGGACCAAATAATAAAACAGCATCATAAGTATTTTCTTTCAAAAAAGATAAATCCATAGCATTTCCAAGATAAGCCTTAATTTGCGAATTTTTTTCCTGAATTACTCTTAAATTATGCTTAACTAACTCAACCGCTTCTACCTCATACCCCATTTCTGTTAAAGCAAAAGAATATCTCCCCGTACCAGCACCAACATCTAAAATTTTTCCTCCCTTTTCTACGTACCTTTGAATATACTGTAAATTAGTAATAAACTCTACTCTACCTCTTCTAGTAGATAATCGTTTATCTTCATTAAATTTATTATAATACCTATCCAAAGCACCAATATCTGTCACCTTAAGCCCTCCTATCTTTATTATATATATCCTTATAAATAATACTACTATTTTTACTTTTCAACTTTCGATTTAAATAATCATAATATGTTCCCGGTGTAATAAGCCCATTAATCGAAAGAATATCCATCCCACTTTTTCCTACAATATCATCAGCCAAAAAACAACAATTTGTTCCCATTACATAATAGGTCTTATATTTTCCAGATTTAAACTTATAAAACTTAGCCTTAGTTCTTTTATAAAGTTTAGCAGCATAACTTTTTCCATCACGATAATTCTTATCCGTTCTATGATCCCAAGGATAAGTATTCTCAAGTAACTCTTGAATTCTTAAACGAACTCTCTTTGTTTGTGCCTCTGTTAAACAAAGTCCAAAATCAAAAATAGTTTTCTTACTATTATCAATACAAAAATTAATATATTCTCTTTTACTATTAGCCTCAAACAAAACTCCATCACCAAACAACTCTCCAACAAAGCGACTTCCCTCATCATAGCACCCATAAGAAATTACTTTTCCATCAAAGCAAATATCAATATGCCCCATCCGATTAAATCCTCGATTAGAAGTATGAATCAATATACTTAAATTTGCCTTTTGATTTTCAATTTGATGATAAGAATAATTTCTTGAACCAGAAACCTCTAAATTTCTATTAATATCTACCATAACAGAATACGGAATAACTGCCTCAACAATTTTTGGAAGAGTAATCCTAATCTTTCTTTTTAAATGATTTTTTGTTTTCACTGGAATAATCTGAATTAAAGCATCCCAAATAAAAGAAACACCTAAAAATAAAGCATAAATAGATAAACAAATTAAAAAATTATCTAACTTTCCAAGAGGAGATAAACCAATAGGTAAAGAGATTGCTAAATAGATACATCCAACCAAAAAATAACGGACGCCAAACCTCTCACCACTTCTAATTTCCAAATAACAAATCACATACTGACTAATCCCCAATATTACCAAATAAATAGAAAAAAGAAGAGGCGCAATTCCTAAAATAAACTCAGGTAATACAGCAAATATTAAGCAAAGTACTAAATGGAATAAACAAGAAAATAAAGCTTTCTTTTTTTGACTTCCTCCTTCCTTTCGAAAAGATAAACGAATCAAACCAACAAAAGCATTCCCCCACAATAAAAAAATAATAATAGATACAATTTCTTGATACAATTGATTTTTTCCAATGAAAAGAATAATCCCTACAAGGACAAAAATAATCCCCATTCCAAGAGAAGTACTAAATTCATAATATTTATCTTTCATATCTGTCCTCCTTAACTATCATTATACTATAAATCTTCAAAATAAAAATCAAAAATGAAAAAGAACATGTTATAATAATAAAAGAATAAATAGTAAGGTGATAAAATGGAAAGCAAATTAATCAACAAATATATCCCAATAATCAATAATCTTTCTTTAAAATACCAATACAATAATAATATTAAACATCTGCTTTACCTCATCGTCCCAGCCTTAATTGAAAGATATGGTTACCGCCAAGAAAGACTAATTCAAGAAGTACTGTTCTCTACTACTATTATCATAAAAGAAGATAAAAACAGTAAAGAAGAAGCCTACTATACCAGCATTCCTATACAAAAGGAAAATGAAATTACAACCAGCAAATGGATTGTCTTAAAAAAATATCAAGAAAATAATGAAATCCAACTATTAGACAACCTAGTCCATGAACTAAATCATGCTATTAACTCTTACCAGAAAGAAATTCAAAAAGAAAAAGATAAAATTTCCCTTAGAACAGGATTAACCAAAGTAATCTATACTTACCCTGAATTAAAACCAATAAAAAAAGAAAATACTTATCTACTAGAAGAAATTTTAAATACCATCCAAACAGAAGAAATAATCAATATCATCCTCAACCATCAAGAACAAGAAAATCTAGAAATCGCTAATGCAATTAAAGCAATTCGCCAAGAAGTCAAAACAAATTATAAATCCAAATCCTACTACCTAGAAACTACTCTTTTTACTCACATTCTAAAAAACAGAACTTTCACCTCCACACTAAACAATCTAAGACTATCTGGCAACATTGAAGACATAGAATCTTGGTTTGACAACATCACAGGAATACCAAACTCTTATACCAACTTAAACAATAACTTAGTAAATATCATGAGTCTCGAAACAGAACTAATGCAAAAAAAATACTTCAAAAAAATTACCATATTTAAAATACAAAAATTACTAGAAAAAAGTTTTTTGATTATTGACACCTTTAATCAAAATTGTCATTATAAATAAAAAAGCACTTATTTTTCCAAATAGAAATAAGTGATTTTTTATCTCTTAGATTTTATTGTAACAATTTTTTGATTAATATCTTCCTTGAAAAAACGATAAGTAGCAATAATGATAATGGCTACTGGTAAAGAAATAACAATTCCCCAAAATCCGCCTAAAATTCCTCCAGCAAAAACAGCAAAAATATTAACAAGAGCAGGAAGTTGATTTGTCTTTCCATAAACTTTTGGAGCAATAATATAACCATCAATATTAGGGCAAATCAAACAAACAATAATTGTTAAAATCAATAACTTCGTACTTACTACTGATGCAATAATTACTGCCAAGACATTCACAATAATTCCCCCAAAATAAGGAATAATCGTAGTAACCGCAGCTAAAATACTCAATATTAAGTAATTAGGATGACCAATAAGTTTAAAAACGATAGTATACTCAATAAATTGAATTAAAATAGTTTTAAATAATCCGTTAAAATAATTATTAATTTCTTCATCAAGCCTTTTTACATAAGCATAATATCTTCCCTTTAAACGTTGTAAATATTTTTTTACATTTCCACGAATTACATCCATATCCCACAAAAAATAAACACTAACTGCAACTACAATAATTAAATTAGTAATCACACTAATTGAAGCATTTAAAATATTAATTGCACCATTAGAAATATAACTACCAACATCCTTTAAAATATCTGTTGAAACAGTAGAAATTGATTGCTGCAAAATTCCTAAATCAATTTCATATTTAGAAGAAATATCTGTAACAACAGCCGATATATTACTCAAAAACAAAACCGTCTGATCATATAACATAGGAACAACAGTAATTCCAATTAAAATAACAAAACCAATAATAATAAAATAAATTACCATCATCGCTAACCATTTAGGAAGACCATAGTTCTCTAACTTTCTACAATATGGATAAATTGCATAAGAAACCGCAAAAGCAATCAAAAATGGTAATAAAATAGCAACAATCTTACCAAAAATTCCTAACCACAAATCCCGAATAAAATATAACAAACAAACAATTAAAATTAAAAATAATAAATTTAATAACTTATAATTAATTTTATTCTCCATCTCTACTTCCTTCTTTCTCTAAAATAATAGTAATAGGACCATCATTAACAAAATCAACTTTCATATCTGCTCCAAAAGTCCCTGTTTCTACCTGAAGTCCTGTCTTTTTTAACAAAACATTAAAAAGTTCATATAACGCTTTTGCTTCTTCTCCATTTAAAGCTTTAATGTAGGAAGGACGTCTTCCCTTTCTAGTATCTGCATACAAAGTAAATTGGCTAACAGATAAAATGCTCCCTTGAGTATCAAGAAGTGAACGATTCATTACCCCAAACTCATCATCAAAAATCCTTAAATGAGCAATTTTATCTACCATATATTGAATTTCATCAATCCCATCACCATATGTAAAACCAACGAGCAATAAAACCCCTGCATTAATTTTACCAACAACACATTCATCTACTTTAACTAAAGCTTTTTCACATCTTTGCACAATAACTCTCACAAAAATCCCCCACTTCTACTTTTAGTATATACCAAATAATAAACTTTTAAAATAATAATTCAAAAAATAAATACAATCATTTTGATAAATTAGATTCTAAAATATATGGATCATCATATGTCCCACGACCACCATACACCATAACCGAAGATTGAAGTCGAAGAACAGGACGAACGCCATATAAAGCATTAGAAAACGAATGAGAAACAAACCGACTAGAAGCATTCCATGAAAAAACATAACTAGAAGTTGAATCTACGGCACTTGCTATCCAATAAAAACCGCCATTATCAATCAAATCATTTCCATAACCGCAAGATAAATCAAAAGGTTTTTCAAAACAAGAAGAAGAACTCAAATTTTCACCTACTATTTTTTCAAAATCTGTACTATTCATTGCCCAAACGCTATGATTATCACAAATACCATCATATGCATAAGTATTATTGCAATATTTCAATGCCTCTTGATTTAAATTCGCTAAATGGGCAGGAGCCCCAATAGTTTGTTCAAAAGAAATATCTTCATCATAAAAAAACTCTCCACTAGCATCCGTTGCTAAACATTCTATTGCTCCAGCACTAACCAAATAAGCACTTCCTTCATTAATATAGCCAACTCGCCAACCATTTTTACTAAATTTATATTGACTATCACTACAATACCCCATATCTTCATTACTAACATAGTTTACATTTTTTCCAGAACAAGCATCCCCCGAACAACCATTATCCCCAGTATATTTAACATAACTTCCAACAGGAACTTTATTTAAATAAACTGGTTCAACAGCCTCTCCCAACCAATGCCGTTCCTCTTCCAACATAAGATCTCCCCCAGATACTACACCATAAGAAATCCCAAAAGAAATATTAACATTATCATCATTATGATTTTCAATTTTAACCGCAACACCATAACTAGATTTAGCAGAAATAACATCCACGCCTTTATAGCCACTACTTTTTAAATATCCCAAAGAAACCGAAGACAAATCATCACTAGAATAATAATAAATTCCATATTTTAAAGATAAATTTTCAGGATTTTCAACAGTAATCAAAAGATTTTTACTACTATGCCCAGCAATCGTAACTGAATTTTCTTCTTTATTATTTAAAATAAATTGATAAGTAAGAACATTATCAATAATTTTTGCTCCTTCACTAATAGTAGAAAGAGAAAAAGTACGATAAAGACCAGCAATTCCAAGAACAAACAAAACAAATAAAATTAAAATAAAATTGGGTTTCCCTATTTTAGAAATAAAACTTCTAATTTTATCAAAAATACCAGCCACGACTACTCACCATCCCATCCATAAAGACGACACCTATCATAACTAAAATTTTATCATAAAATAAGAGAACTTTCAATAAAATGTTTCAAAAGTTTTTAATATGTGTTAAAATAATTTAAGAAACGTGGTGATAACAAATGAAAAATATTTCAAAATTAAAAGTAGAAAATGCAATTATTATTCCTATTATTTTATTTGGAATAATCAGTATTATTTCCATTTATTGCACCAAAAGTGTATTAGGTGCTGATTTCCAAAGTTATTGGATCAAACAAGGAATTTGGTACCTCATTGGCTTTCTTTTAGCCTATTTCATTATGTTTTTAGGAAATAAATTTCTATACAACAATGCCTGGTGGTTTTACCTTTTTGGAGTACTCTCCTTAATTCTAGTACTTTTCTTTGGAACAACGAGAAAAAATGCTACCTGTTGGTTCCAAATTCCTTATATTGGTACGATTCAACCCAGTGAATTTATGAAAGTCTTCCTCATTATTATCTTAGCAAGATTAATTCATGAATTTAATGAAAAATATATTGAACCAACAATCAAAGAAGAATTTCTCTTTCTCATAAAAATTCTAATTATAGTAGCCATTCCTTCAGGACTAACATTTATTGAACCAGATACCGGTGCTGTAATGATTTACTTAATTATTACCTTCGTTATGCTATTTATAGGAGGAATTAGAAAAAGATGGTTCTTCCTTGCTTTTTCCCTTCTAGCAATTGTCCTAGGGACAGGAGCATTAATCTATATCAACAATCAAGATTTATTTATCAAAATATTTGGCACTAGTTTATTTTATCGAATTGATAGAATAACCAATTGGTCCGCTAGTAGTGGTATGCAACTAAAAAACTCTCTAATTGCAATCGGCTCTGCAGGAATATTTGGACATGGATTTAACCACACACCTATCTACTTTCCTGAAATGCAAACTGACTTTATCTTTGCCATTGTGGCTTCCAACTTTGGTCTACTAGGAGCAGCCCTATTAATTTTACTAATTTTATTTTTTGATATGAATTTAATTCATACCACCTACAAAGCAAACGAATTTACCGACAAATATGCCCTTGGTGGAATCATTGCCGTATTACTATTTCAACAAGTTCAAAATATTTCTATGACAATAGGACTTTTACCAATCATGGGAATTACTCTTCCCTTTATCAGCTATGGAGGTTCTTCCCTACTATCATATATGCTATTAGTAGGAATGATCTTTAATGTCTCAAACGAAAGCTTAAGGTATACCAACTAAAAAAGATTTGAAATTGACTCAAATCTTTTTTCTATTTCAAATATTATTCTAAAATAAGTAATAGCCATAAACAAAACCACACAAAGCCCCTATTAAATGAGATAAATGAGAAATATTATCCTTCTTAAATAATCCATCTATAATTTCATTAGCAACAAAAAAAAGAAAAACTAAAACAAAAGTAAGAGGAATTTTACCAGACTGAAAATTAACTAAAGAACTCAAAAGAATTAGCATAAAAGAAATACCACTAGCACCCAAAATATCCTTTTTACTAATGAAAGCATTTACAATTCCAGTTACAAAAGCTGTAATAAAAATCATTTTTAATAAAGGTATACTTCCATACTTTTCCTCAATCATTGGTCCAACTAACAAAATATAAATAAAATTATTTTTAAAATGATTCCAATCAGCATGTCCCAAAATATGGGTAAACATTCTCAACCATGTTATTGGAGAAAAAACTCTTCCTCGACCAGATGAAAAAAAATAAGTAATTTTTTCTTTTCCTAAATACTGAAAAATAAAAACAACTAACGAAAGAAAAAAATAAGATAAAATAACATAGGAATTATATTGCAAATAAGATAAATACTTCATTTTTTAAAACCCTACCATTATTTTGCTTGTTTCTCCAAAGCTACCTTGGCTGCTGCTTGTTCTGCCGCTTTTTTACTACTTCCCTTACCAATACCCATAACAATATTATCTACCATAACCTGACAAACAAAAGTTTTATTATGAGCAGGACCACTCTCATCAATAATTTCATAAGAAACACTTTTTCGTACCGTTTGAACTAGTTCTTGCAACTCAGATTTATAATCGTGCAAAAAATCTATTTTCTTTTGAATATAAGGTTGAATAATTTTCATCACAAATTGACTAGTATAAGCAAAGCCTTGATCTAAATACATAGCACCAATAAAAGATTCAAAAACATCTGCTAAAATTGTAGTATTTGCACAAGCCTCTCCACTTCCTAACAAAATCTCATTTTCAAAACCAAGCTCTCTAGAATAAGTCGCACAAGCTTCTTCACAAACATAAGAAGCTCTCATCTTAGTCATTGTCCCTTCTTCCAAGTGTTTCTCATTATATAAAAAATCACTTATCGTAAGCTCTAAAACAGCATCTCCTAAAAATTCTAATCGTTCATAACTTTCAACATCATGTTCATTACTATAAGAAGTGTGTGTAAAAGCTTGCCGATACAACTCCTCATTTGTAAAAATATTTAATTTTTCTAAAATTTTCATACTCTCACCCATTTCTATAACTATTCAATTATAGCATATTTTTATTTTTTAAAACCTTTTATTTTGTAATTGTTTACAAAAAGTTTAAAATACTGTAAAATATATTATAATAGATAGGAGAATAAAGATGAAGAAAATATTTAGTCTACTTATAATTACCCTTAGCCTAAATCTACTAACTGGCTGTAATGTAAAAGAAAGAAATATGGAAAACATTAACATTTACACAACCACTTATCCAATCAATTTTATTATCAATAGTTTATATGAGGAACATGCAAAAGTTTATAGTGTCTACCCAACAGGTGTAGATGTCAATAAATATAAATTATCCAATCGAAAATTAGAAGAATACAGTAAAAGTGATTTATTTATCTTTAACAGTCAAGATAAGGACAGAGACTATGCCGTAAAAATGATCAATCTAAATTCCAACTTAAAAGTAATTGACGTAGCAACTGGAATGAATTATAAATATGCCATTGAAGAATTGTGGTTAAATCCTAATAACTATTTAATGATGGCTGAAAATCTAAAAAAAGGATTAGCCGAATATATCAACAATCCTTATTTAGTAGAAGAAATTAATGAAAAATACAAAGACTTAGAATATGAAATTTCAAAATTAGATGCTTCCTTAACAGAAGCTATTACAAATGCCAACTATAAAATTATTATCACAGATAATGATATGTTCAAATTTTTAGAAAAATATGGATTAAAGGTCATCTCTTTAGAAGAAAATAAAGATCTAAGTAGTAATAAAATAGAAGAAGTGAAAAATTTAATTAATAACAAACAAATAAAATACATCTATTCCACTAGTGATCAAAGCAACGAAACTGTCAACAATCTAATAAAAGAATATAACTTAGAACTACTAAAAATTAATACCATGCATTCTACTGACGGAAATATCACCAATAGCAATGATAATTACATTACCATTATGACAAATAATATCAATAATTTAAAAAAAGAATTATATAAATAAAAAATTCTATGTGACTAATCTCATATAGAATTTTTTATATTATTAATCTCTCCTTGATAATAAGGATTAAGTTCCTTTATTGTCTTTGATTTTAAATCTCCCATTTCAAATAAAACTTCAGCATCTCCTTGATGAAAATAAAGTAACAAATCTAGACACTTCCCACATGGAAGTAGCAAATTACTACTCTTATCTAAAATAAGTATTTTACTAACCATTTCTTCCTTATGTAGCAAAAAATTAGACAACGCCACTTCTACAGAATAAGTTTGTGAATCAATACCTAATCCAAAATAAAAATTTCCATTACTGGATAAGATTACAGCAATTTCTTTACAATCATCATTCAACAAATATAATTTCTTTTGAGCCTCTTCATACAATAAACTCCATTCTCCTTGAATAGAAAAAGAATCCTCTAAACCAAAATAATAAATACAACACAAAATAGAATAACCAAAAAAATCTTTTTCAATAATTTTTTTCTCTTTTCCTCCTAAATGAGCAAAGAATTCCTTATTACTACCAACTGAAGGACAACACAAAACCAAAGAAAGATATCCTAATTTTTTAATTTCTTCTTTCGCAAGTTCATATAGTTTTTTTCCAATTCCTTTTCCTTGATAATCCGGCAAAACAAAAACTTCTCTAATTTCGGCAGCATTCTCGTATAAATCCAACTGCGACTTAGCATAAAAAATATATCCAACCACCTTCTTCTGATCATCTAAAGCAACAATAATACGATTATTTTCTAAAATTTGATCACGCAAATGATCAACCATTTCCCCCATATGAGATTTCATTTTATAAAGAATACTATTAGGCAAAAGATCATAATAAGTATTTTTCCATACTGTATTTCGAATCCCTACCAATAAATAAGCATCCGTTGGATACGCTTTTCGAAACTCCATTGCACACTCTCCTATCTTCTAAATTCATTATATCACGTGTTCTAAACTTTGCAAAGAAAAAAAGAAAACACTAAAAAGTACTTTCTCTCTATATTTCTTGTAAAACACTAATAATCATTGGTTTATTTCCTGTTTGCCCATTTAAATACTTGCTTAAACTATCCCGAATAGAATTTTTTATCTTACTATAGTCAACATAATTTTCATGAACATTCTCAAGAATTACTTTCGTACATATTTCCTTAATCTGTTCAATTAATTCAGTACTATCCTTAACATAAACAAAACCTCTAGTTAATATCTCGGGACCTGCAAGAATTTTTTTCGTCTTTTTTGATAACGTTGCAGATATTACAATAATTCCATTATCCGATAACATCTCTCTATCTCTTAAAACAACTTCTCCAATATCATCACTAGAATCTCCATCAATAGAAATATCCCCACAAGGTATTCTAGAAAAATCATTTTCCTGATATTTTCCATTGATAAAACTAGCAACAAAACCATTCTCTTTTAAAATAATATGATGATCAGGAATACCTACTTGACTGGCTAAAGAAGCATTAGCAACTTGATGTCGATACTCTCCTTTAATTGGAAAATAATACTTTGGTTTCATCAAATCAATCATCATCATTAAATCTTCCGCTGAAGCATGATGAGACAGATTCTCCTTAGATAAAGTCACTACCTCAACATCTAATTTTGAAATATCATCTAATAACTTATAAAAAGTTTTCTCTCTTCCCTCATAAATAGGTGTTGCTAAAAAAACAGTATCTGTATTTTTTAATTTTACAAATTTATCATAACCATTTACAATTTTATAAATTGTAGAATAAGGTCTTTCCCTTTCGTTAGAATTAATAATAACAACATCTGGATCATTAATATTAGACAAATCCCCAATACACTTAGAATCAACAAATAAATAATTATTCTGGGTAGCATAATCTACTATACTTTGTAACTTCTTTCCCATAATTACAATCTTTCGATCAGTCTTTGATACTTCATTAAATAATTCTTGTATTCGATACAAATGAGAACTTAATACATTAAAAATTACCCTACCACTTGCTTTATTTAAAGTCTCTCTAATTAACGTAGAAATTCGATGATGAGGAGAAGTATGACCTGATTTATTCGCATAAACAGACTCTGTCATCAAACATAAAACACCTTGTTTGCCAATATAAGCCAATTTTCCCATATCTGTTTGATAATGTCCTCTCATCATCGCATCAAAAACAAAATCTGAAGCATAAAAAATAACACCATTCTTCGTATAAATAGCATACCCTAAATGATCAGGAATCGAATGTGATAACCCTACAGGAAACACTTTAACATGCCCAATATTCAAAGTTTTATAAGCAGAAATTTCAACTAAATTCTTAGTAGAAACTTTCTTCATTTCTAGTTCCTTTTTTAACAAAGCAATTGTAAATTTAGATCCATATATTGGAACATCTTTCAAAGAATCAACAATATCTTGAATAGCACCATCATTTTCAAAATGACCATGGGTTAAGAATATTCCCTTTACTCTTTTCTTGTTTTCTTTTAAATATTCTATATTAGGAATAACATAATCTACTCCTAACATTTGATCATCAGCGTATTTTAGTCCTGCATCAAGAACCAATATATCCTTATCCACTTCAATAACATACATATTTTTACCAATTTCATTTAATCCACCAAGACCAAAAACTTTAATTTTACTCAAAACAAACTCTCCTTTCTTTTTTATTAACAAGTTCAAAGACTAGACAATTATACCAAAAAAAAGACACTTTGACAAGTGTAGCAAAAAATCACAGATCTCAAGACGAAAAAATTGATCTTTTTAATCGCTTAATTCCATCTGAAACAACAGATATATCATCAACAGACTTATGATAAGAATCTTGAAATAAATCTTGATAATTAGCAAAATTTTCCATTAACTTTTCACTTTTTCCTTGATACTCATCCATACTATAATAACTACCTCTTTCTTTTTGATGAAATAAATCTAACGTTCGAATAGAAGATCGATCCAAATTAAAAGTATAACTAAAATTAGGATGTAAAATACCTTGAACAAACTCTCCTCGAATCCTAGAACCGATATCATTACAATCAGAAATAGGAATATAAAGTAAATTAGTGACATCATAAATATATAAATTACCAAAATCATTAACTAAATTAAAAGCGTGATTTCCACTTACAAAACCGATAATCTTTTTCAAAATTTTTTCATTTATCGTTTCTGATTCTTTTTCCTCTTTTATGTTTCTAACAATATTAGGAGAATAAATTTCATGCTCAATTCTTGTAATATGATTTAACAAAATTGCACTATCATATCCACAAGCATTCAAAAAGTCTTTAAATAAACAACTAAAATGAAGACATGTTCCTTGCCCGTCCATCACTTCAAGACCAAAAAAATCAAATCGATTTAAATTGTTTATCCCACAATAATCTATTTTTTGATCAGCTGAAAAATAACCATTCCATAACAAATAAGAAAATAAAATAGAAATGTCTAATCCGTCTTTCAACTCCAACTGACCTACCAAAGAAGCAAAATTAACAATAATCTTATCATAAGAAGATAACAGTTCTGGATAATAATGAAGAAAAAAATAATAATTACGCTCATACTCTATCTTTGAATCAATAAGTGATTTTAGAATGAAATTATTTTTTATAGAAAAGCCAAAACTTTCATTTTCCAGCACTTTTTTTAAATATTCAAATTTTTTCGGATAAACTGTATCACTAATAAAATTATTGACACCTTTCATATAAAATCCCCCCACTTAGGAAATATTGTAAACGACAAAAGTAAAGCTGTCAAGTTTAACAAATAATCAAAAAAACATTTTACGAAAACAAAAATATAGGGTATAATGTATTAGGAAAGTATGGTGATAATATGTTAGAAAATAAAGTAGCCATCATAACTGGTGGTACAAGAGGAATTGGCTTTGAAACTGTTCGCCTATTCCTAAAAAACAAAGCAAAAGTTGCCTTTTTTGGTTCTAGAAAAGAAAGTATTGATAAAGCAACCGAAAAACTATTAGAAGAATATCAAGAAAGTGATTTCCTAGGATTATATCCTAATTTAAGTAAAGAAGAAGAAATCAAAAATGCATTTCAAACTGTAGTTGAAAAATTTGGACACATTGATATTTTAATTAATAATGCTGGAATTTCTTCAGCAACTCCATTAGAAAAATACACTGAAGAAGAACTAGATAAAATTATTAATATCAACATAAAGTCTGTCTTCCTATGTTCTAAAGTAGCTCTACCTTATTTAGAAAAACAAGGAAGTGGCGTAATCTTAAACACAAGTTCTATGGTAAGTATTTACGGTCAACCAAGTGGTTGTATGTATCCTGCAAGTAAATTTGCAGTAAATGGATTAACCAAATCTCTAGCTAGAGAACTTGCTCCTAAAAATATTCGAGTAAATGCCGTTGCCCCTGGAATTACAGAAACAGACATGGTATCTGCTCTTCCAAAAGAAGTAATTGAACCACTAATCAAAACCATTCCTTTAGCTAGAATTGGAAAACCTCTAGATATAGCCAATGCCTTTTTATATTTAGCAAGTGATATGGCGAGTTACGTCACTGGAGAAATTCTCCAAGTAGATGGAGCAGCTCGTTCTTAAAGCATCTAAGATGCTTTCAGACTGTTGACAAATAAATTTTGTTAATAGTCTTTTTATTTTATAAAAAATGTTATATAATGAATACGTAATGTTGCTTTATGATTCCAAAATTGAAGCTTACAAACCTTACTTTTTTTATGAAAAAATGTTATAATTAATATAGGAA
>CAKPLX010000025.1 GCA_934167785.1 uncultured Bacilli bacterium | reverse complement strand
GTAGCGTTTCCTTCAAATATTTTATCTACTTGAGTAGAGATTCCTTTTAAATTATTATTTAAAACTTCTTTATCGATGATTTCTCTTTCTGCGGTTGGGCGTGGATCTCCGATTAATCCTGTTGCTCCTCCTACTAATAGAATGGGATGATGTCCCGCTTTAGCTAGTCTCTTTGCTGTAACTAATGAAGAGTAATGCCCTAGATGAAGGCTATCAGCGGTTGGGTCTGTTCCCCAATAAAAGGTGATTTCTTCTTCATTTAATTTCTTTTCTAATTCTGGATCACTAATATCTTTAATTAGTCCTCTCCATTTTAATTCTTCAAATAATTTCATCATTTCTTCCTTTCTAAATAAAAAAGATGATACCTTCTAAAGGAGTGCATAAGCACGGTACCATCCTTACTTTTTCTTAATTGGATAACGGTATTCACCGATTAGCTAAAAATAGGTAATTCAAAAATAGATTTGGGTTAATTTTCAGCAACCATTAACTTTCTTCTTTCCATACTCTATCTTCTACTGTTATATTTTTAATACTAATTTCACAAACAAGTTTATTATAACATGTTTTTCTCTTTTAAACAAGAATTTTTATTCATTAGATTTAGATATTTCAATTGTAGTGTTTTCCTTTTCAAGAGAGGAACTTTCTTGGATGTCAATTACTTTTAATTCATCACTATTGGTACTTACCTCAGGAGTTTCTTGGAAATTATTATTGGATTTTTCTGTTACTTTAGTACTTTCTTCTTTTTGTTGAGTTACAGTTGCCTCTTCAGATTGAGGAGTTTCATTATCCTCTACTTTTTTGTTCTCTTGATTTTCAGCTTGAATATTGAACTGATTATCTTGCGTGGCTTTTTTACTTTCTTCTTTGGTTGAGTTTATTGAGATATTATTAGAAGAAAATTGATGATCATATATTAATACACCTATAGAGCCTACTCCTATTAAAATGAAGAATAAAAGAAAATATTTCAAATAAAAATTCATGCTAACCACCTACATCTTCATGTATTTTATAATATTTTTTAAATAAAATCAAGGAATGACGTTAGTTTTTCTTTAAATATTCAATTGCATCATTAA
The DNA here is from genome assembly GCA_934167785.1 of uncultured Bacilli bacterium. The sequence goes on along the minus strand of CAKPLX010000025.1, from coordinate 15,768 downwards.
ATGTTTTTACTTCAACAATTTTAATTTTATATTTTTTTTCTTTTTTTACTTGAAGGGCTTCTTTATAATTGGCACTTGGTACTAATACAACATCCATATTATTTTTTACAGCACCCATGATTTTATATTTGATTCCCCCAATTTCTCCTACATTACCATTCATATCAATAGTTCCTGTTCCAGCAATATTTCTTCCCTTCAAGATATCTTCTTTACTAATTGCACTATAAATGCTTAAAGACATCATTAATCCACCAGAAGCCCCACTTTCACTAGATTTAAATTTTAATTCAATTTTAGGATTGGTCTTTAATTCATAATTGGTTAAAATTACTATTCCCAATGCTTTTTTATTTTCAATTTTTTGAATGGTTGTTGTCACCTTTTTTTCTTGATCATTTCTTTTTATCGTAAGGCTTATTTTCTCTCCTACTTCTTTCTTTTCGATTTCTTGCTTGATCATTTCTAAACTCGTTATTTTTTTCTCTTCTATTTTTAATACTTCATCGCCAATTTTTAAACCGTTTTCTTTAGTTACCCCAACGATAAGATATTTTAAGTTTTTAATTTGTACGTCTTTATTTGCAGCTTTATAGGCTACATACATTGCATTATTAATAGAATTTTCTAACATGACTTTATTTCTTAAGTTGATTTCTTCTAAATTTTCGTTAGCAGAAACTTGACTACTTTCAATACTTTCTAAATCCCAATCGGGAATAATATAAGATAGTAAATAAAAAGGAATAGACGCTACATATTCTGTTACATATAGCATATTTAAGCTACCTGATGAATTATTTTTTTCTTCAGAAACGATTCTATCTTTAATATTAATTGTTCCTCCTGGAGCATTGACATAGAATGGTAACTTAATATTAAATAAAATAATTAATAATAAGATACTTATAATATAAAATTTATCTTCTTTTATCCTCTTCCACATATTTATTTCCTTTCTAATATTAAAATTTTTGATACATATATTTTAGTATGAAGAAAAATATTATTAATCTACTGGTGATTTTATCTTTTTTACTGATTCTAATAGAAGTATTTACCCATAAATTGTTAGTGGCAAGTACAATTTCTTACTCTCTTCACTTATGGGTTACTACACTTATTCCTACCATGTTTCCCTTTTTTGTGATCTCTGATGTTTTGATTCATTATCACATTACTAATTATATTCCTAACTTTTTAAAAAAGAATTTTTGTAAGTTATTTCATGTTAGTGAAAATGTGGTATCGATCTTTTTTCTTTCTTGTATTAGTGGGTTTCCTAGTAATGCAAGAAATACAAGAAATTATTTTGATTTAGGTTTGATTAGTAAAAAGGAAGCTGAACATGTATTAATGTTTACTCATTTTTCTAATCCTTTATTTATTTTATCAACAGTGGCAATTTTCTTTTTTCACAGAGAAGATTATGGTTATTTAATTTTAATTAGTCATTGGCTTGGAAATATTATGATTGGACTTCTATTTAGAAATTTTAATACTCCTAGTACTGATTATAAATTAAAGGAAGAAAAAAGTCAAAGTTTTAGTCAAATATTCATTCATGCTATCCGTATTTCTATTGATACTTTACTCCTTATTTTGGGAACCTTAACCGCTTTTTTAATTTTTTCTTCTTTAATTATTCAAACTTTTTCTTTACCTGTTTACTTCAGTACAATTTTAAAAGGCGTTTTGGAGATTACTATGGGACTTAAAGAATTATCTTTACTCTATCTTCCTGATGTTTATAAAGTTGTTATTGCCACTATGTTCCTTTCTTTTGGTGGATTATCTGTTCATTTACAAGTTTTATCACAAATTGCTGATTCTGATATTTCTTATCAACCATTTTTTGTTGCTAGAATTATTCATGCTCTTATTTCGGGAGGGCTTAGTTTTATTTTTTACTCTTGTTTTTTTTACTAATCAAAAAAACACCCTATAGAAATATAGGATGCTCTTATTTGGTTTCTCTTTTTATTTCATAACCTAATTGTTCTTTTTTCTCCATCATATAAGAAGTAATAATGGTCTCTATTTCTGGTAGAGCATTTGGATCAATATCGGACAAATATACTCTTTCTTTAATTGTATCAATGATGATATTTCCAAAAATAAGTCCTTTTCTTACTGTTAAGTCATTAAACATATCTGGAGTTATGGTTACAAAGAAATAGCCCCATAATACTCTTTTGGTAGCAATCATTATTCTCTTATTGGTAAGAGCAACAATGTTTGTATAAAATATTTCAAAAACATTTGGATTTTTTTGTGCAGGAAAAGCATATAAAATTTCTTCATCAGGATTTAAATGCTTTTCGATGATTTCACAGTGTTTTTGAAGTCGAAATGCAATAGTAAGGGGATATTTTCTTTTGAATTCACTTACTAATTCATAACATTTTCCCATGACTTCCTCCTATTCTTGGTTCATATCAAAGTAGTTATTGTATAACTCTTGTAGTTTATCTGCTGTAGTTTCTCCTTCTATATAATCTACAGCTTCATTTCCTGCAAGAACAATCGTTGTTGGAGTTCCCCAATTACCACTATTTTTCTTTAGAAAAGTATTAGAAGTTTCAAATTTATTCCAATCTTCTTCGGTAAAGGTATCTGTATCTACATAATACATTGGCAATTTCTTATCCTCAGCAAACTGTTTAGCTACTGGAATAAAATTAGCACAATGAGAGCAACTTTTTCTTGATAAGATTACAACAAAAGACTCTTTATTATCAATTTTTTGTTGATAATCGCTATAGGAAAGTAAATGCAAACCTGCTTCGCCTTCTAATGTAAGTGGTAATTGATAAGAAGGTTCTTCTTTTTCCCCTTTCATTAAAAAACTTCCCAATATTACAACAATGACTAATCCAACAATTAAAAATAGATCAGATTTCTTTAATTTACGTTTTTCTTTTGTGATTTGTTCGTCGTTTGAAGAATTTTCTGTTATTTCTTCTATATCTTCATCGATTGGTTCAATTTTCTCTGCTACTTCTACTTTTTTACTTTCTTTTTCTTCTTTTTTAGTGTCTTTCTTTGGTTTGACTTCCTCTTTGGCTTTAGTAGAAGTTGTTGTTTTCGTACTATTTACTTGCTTAGAAGTTGTTGTTTTTTTAGCGGTACTTGTTGTTTTGGCAGTCTGTTTTTTTGGTGTATCCTTTTTTTTCGTTGTAGTAGTTGTTGTTTTCTTTGCTGTTGTACTTTCTTTTTCTTCTTTTTTCATCTTCATCTTCCTTTCTCTTACTAGTTATTTTACTATTTTTTTATAGGATTTGCAATCTTTTATCTAGATTTTATTGTTTTCATATTAAAATACTGATTTCTTTTTTGCTTCATTTATAATTTTTTTCACAAAAAAAACTACTCCGATGAGTAGTAATCTATTTCTTCATGGTCGGGAAGACAGGATTTGAACCTGCGACCTCTACGTCCCAAGCGTAGCGCTCTACCAAGCTAAGCTACTTCCCGAAAAAAATATGGTGGAGAATAAGGGATTCGAACCCTTGACCCCCTGCGTGCAAGGCAGATGCTCTAGCCAGCTGAGCTAATTCCCCATCGACAAGATAAATTATACCAATATCCTTTTCAGTTGTCAACGTTTTTTTGGAATTTTTCAAAAAAATTGTGATAAATATTGTAGAAGCAATTAGAATATGCTATAATTAGTAACGACAGGAGGAATATAATGGAAATCGCATTATTGATTATTTCAGTATTGTTAATTATAATTGTATTGTTGCAAAGTAATAAAGCGGAAGCTGCTGGTCAAATTATTCAAGGTGGAAATTCTGATCTATTTGCTAATCGAAAAGAACGAGGATTTGAGTTATTTATCAGTCGATTGACGATGTTGCTTGGTGTTGCTTTCTTTGCTTTATCTTTATTTATTTCATTAAAATAAAATTATCTCGTGCTCTATTGATATCAATAGAGTTTTTTTTGACAATTTGTTCCCTTTTTACATATAATAAATTGAATAGTTAAGGAGGGATGGAATTGAACGATAGGGATATGTATTACAATAGTTATGGTTATAGTGGAATGATGCCTGGACCTAATATGAATGGGATGGGTGGAATGCCAAATATGTCACAACTTCCGGGAATGATGCCTGGTATGGGAGGAAACTCTAGTAATTATATGAATAGCCAAATTAATGATATGAATGAAAGAATTTCTCGATTAGAGAGGCAAGTTAAGCGCTTGGATCAAAGATTAACAAGGATTGAAACTCCTTATGCTAATCAAAATTTTGCTAATGAACCAGATAATAATATGTATATGATGTAATTTATTGATTAAAAATATTTGGAAAAAATGTTTTTTAATATAATAATCCCCTATCTTCTTTTAAAGATAAGGGATTTATTTTATACACCAATTTGGTGATGATTTTTTTGATACAATATTTTTCTGATTAAATCAACGGGAATTACAGTAAAAGCAATAGATATCATGATTAAAAATTCTTTGAATAATAACCCTGAAGTTCGGAAAAGATTTCCCCCATAATAAATCATTTCAATTTGAACAATAGTAATAAATAAAGTTACTGCGATAAACATTTTATTTTTAAAAATATTAGAAAGTATATTCAACCTTACTGTTCTTGCGTTAAAACTGTTAAAAATACTGATAAAGATAAATAATCCAAAGAAAGCTGTTAAAAGATAACGATTATCTGGGCTTTGACGAAATAGTTTGGTAATTGTTGGGACTTTTAAGAAAAGTAAACAAATAATTGATGAGTATATTCCCGTTACTACAATTTCACTTAACATATATTGATTAATAATTTTTTCATCTCTTTTTTTGGGTGGTTCTTCCATATACTCTAAGATTGGTGGCTCAAAGGAAAAGGCAAGGCCAGCTAAAGTATCCATAACCATATTAATCCAAAGCATTTGAATAACTGTTACAGGAGAAGAAATACCAATAAATGGTCCAATAATTGAAATACTAAGTGCACAAAGATTAACAGTTAATTGAAAAATAATAAATTTACGAATACTTTTAAAAATTGTTCTTCCATATAAGATTGATGAAGCTATGGAAGTAATATTATTATCAAGAATTACAATGTCTGATGCTTCTTTAGCTACTTCTGTTCCGCTTCCCATAGCAAAGCCAACATCAGCTTTTTTTAAAGCAATTGCATCGTTTACTCCATCTCCAGTCATTCCAACGACAAGATTATTTTTTTTAGCCACATCTACTAGTCTACTTTTATCTTTTGGCATGGCTCGATATAAAACAGATAGATGAGGAAGTTTTATGGCTAGCTCTTCATCGGATAACCTTGATAATTCTTCACTACTCAAAATCATTTCATTTTCATTTAATATTCCTACTTCTTTAGCAATAGCAGTTGCTGTACCTCGGTTATCTCCAGTGATCATTATTGTTTTAATTCCTGCTTTTTTAATTAGGGCAACACCTTCTTTTGCTTCTTTTCTAATTTCATCTTTGATCAATAAAAACCCAATTAAAATTAAATCTTCTAAATCATTTTTAGAACCTTCTCCATAACATACTGCTAAAATTCGTACTCCTTTTTCTGTAATACTGGTAATATTTTTCATTAATGCATCTTTTGCTGTTAATAGTTGTTTAAACCCATCTTCATTTAAATAGCGATTTGTACTTTTTAAAAGAACCTCTGGAGCACCTTTTACATAGCGATACCTTTTTCCTTGATTTAAAACTTCTGTGCAAGAATATTTTTTATCACTTGTAAATTCTACTTTTTTTAAAATTTTTACTTTTTCGTCTTTAATTAGATGAATATAATTCAGAATTGCTTGATCAGTAATATTTCCTCCAATTACTTTATGTTCTTCTCGGTCATAGATACTTTCATTGTTATAAAGGAGGCTATTTTGAAAAAGAAGTTGATATCTTTTAGATACCTGCGAAATTGCTTGATATTTTTTGCCATTTCCAAGCATAAATGCAGTTACTTCTAATTTTCCTTTCGTAATTGTTCCCGTTTTATCTGTGAATAATAAATTCATACTTCCGGCAGTTTCTATCCCTACTAGTTTTCTTACTAAAACGTTACTTTTTAACATTCTTTTCATATTAGAAGATAAAACAAGGTTAACTAATAAAGGTAAACCTTCGGGGACACTTACAACAATTACGGTCACACTCAAAGTTAGTGCATGGAGAATGTAGGCAAATAATAATGGAAAATTACTGATAGTGGTGATAATTTTTGAAAATTGAAATTGATTGGCTAAAATGATTTTACTGAATAAATAACTGACGCTTACTAGAGCAGCACCAATATAGCCTAATCGACTGATTTGGATGGCTAATGTATTTAATCTTTCTTTTAAAGGAGAAGTTCCACTTCCCGTTCCTAATTCTTCAATCATTCTTCCATAATAAGTGTTATTTCCAACCTTATCTACTCGAATAAGTGCTGAGCCATTAAAAACAACACAGCCTCGATAAACGAGATCTTTTTTTCTTTTGATAATGCTATTAACCTCTCCCGAAAGCATGGATTCGTCTACTTCAACTTGTCCTTCAATTAAAATACCATCTGCTCCTATTTTGTCTCCTGTTTCTAAGTAAAGTAGATCCCCTACGACTAATTCATCAATAACAACTTCTTGCTTTTTCCCTTCTCTTTTGACCTTACATTTCATTTTAGAAGCATCTCTCATTAAACGATCAAAAGCTTTAGAAGAACCATATTCACTAATAGTTGAAATAAGGGAGGCTAAAATAATTGCGATGACTATTCCTATTGTTTCATACCAATCAAAATCTTTAATTAAAAAGATTGTTTTAATTCCTAAAGCAATTAGTAGGATTCTAATAATAGGATCTCCTAAACTTTCGATAAATAAACTAAAAAAACTATCTTTCTTCCCAACTGTTATTTCATTTGTACCATATTTTTTTCTTGATTGTTCTACTTCTTTTTTTCCTAGTCCGTCCATTTTTATCACCTATTACATTGTATGGTTAGACATGAAATAAATACAAACTAGAAATAGACAAAATTTTTAATGAAAATATTTTTTTAATATTTGATTGATTTTATTTCCAAATACAACACGAATATTTCCATTTTTATAATTAAGATAGATATAAATGAAGAAACTAACTACTCCATATATCATTAAAATAGGAATTTGAATAATTCTTCCTTTTAAATTTGTAGGAATGAATAGTTTCATAATATTAATACTTAAGATAAAAATAATCCATGAAGCAGTGTATTTAGGAAGACGTTTTATTGTTTTTATAAATTGAAAATGATATTTCTTTTTTAAAACTTTTAATGATGTAGCAATAGAGAGTGTGTATCCAATTAAGGCTGCCGTAATAGCTCCATAACTAACATTCATTTTTAAATGGTTAAATAAAAGCATTAGTGGAACATCTAGAATAGCATTTGTTATTAAGCCAATCATAACAGTGACAATAACTAGTTTATATTTATTTATTCCTTGAAGGGTATTTACGATAATTGTATATACTCCGCCAAATAATGCTGTATATACAAAATACTGATAAACAATTGGTCCGTAGTAACTACTTCCATAAAATAACGTCCATACAGGTTTTACTAATAAGGATAAGAAAAGTGTCATAGGAACAATTACTAATAATACACATTGAATTGCTTTATTAAATTTATCATTTACATCATCCATATCATTTTTCGTAAAACTTGTTACAATGTTTGGAATCAAACTAGTAACTAATCCTGTTGAGATGGCTAAGATAATATTATTTAATTTAATTCCCCAAGTGGTGTAAACGCCTATAATTGAATCCACAATATTTGCTTTTAGGTGAAGAATATCATTCATTGTACGAGATAATAGAATCATATCCACTGTTGTATATAAATTATTCACTAAACTAATTAAAATAAATGGAATAGAATACATCAGTATTTTTCTGATAATCTCTTTAGAAGAAATTGTTACTTCATCATCTTCTACTTTTTTTGGTAATAAATTTGCTTTTTTAATTTTTATTTTTAAATAAATATAGGCTGCTAACCCTCCAAAAAAAGCAGCAGAAACAGCAATTCCAACCCCCACTTTTAATGGCAATTTTAATACTTTTAATGATACGTAAGTTCCCACTAAAATAATTATTACTCTTACAACCTGTTCAATTACTTGACTAATAGAATATGGTGTTATGTATTTATAACCTTGTAATAATCCTTTAGTTACGCCTAAAAATGGAACAACTAAAATGGCAAATGATACCATTCGAATGACATAAGCAATATCTTGATAAGTATTTCCCTCAGTAGTGGTTCCAATAATTAGCTTTCCAATTTGAGGAGCAAAAATAAATAATAATAAAAAGATAATTATCGAAATGATAGAAATTAGTTTTAAAGAAAGTTTATAAGTATTGGCAATCGCCTTTTTATATCCTAAGGCATTGTATTCACTGGTAATTTTACTAATTGCAAAAGGAAATCCAGCACTAGAAATGCTTAAGAATAATTGATAAATTGTATAGCCATACCCATATAGAGCACCACCTTGTTCCCCAATAATGGCATTTAGTGGTATTACATAGATAATACCAATAACTTTTACTAAAATAATTCCTAAAGTTGCTACTATTGTTCCTTCTATAAAACTATTTTTCTTCATTTTTTTCTCCTTACTTCAATGATAATATTCATTAAGATTATACTATGAATAGAAAGATTTAGCAAGAAATCTTTTGATAAAGAAAAAGACAGATTTACTTTTTATTCTGTCTTTGACCATTAAACTTTCCTGATTTTAATTTTTGATAGCCATATCTTTTTTGCGTAGTTAGTCCTCCTTGTTGATGACCTATTTGTTTAGAATTATTGAGCCAAATTTCAATCTGTTCTCTCATTTGTTGGCAATGCTCCAGATTATATTCCAATAATTGTAGTAACAAATCCTTCCGATTAAGATACCTTTGAATTGTACTTGTTGGAATTTTAGTATTATCCGATATTTCCTGAATACTGGTACATATCTTCATTTGATTTAAAATTATCGATAAATTGTCTAGCATTTTTATTCTTTGTTTAATGCTAACCATAAAAAATTCCCCCTTAATGAACTATGTCTTTAGTTTCCTATTTTTTTCTTATTAATGTATTTTTGTTTTAGTATTATACATTTCATTTAATTCTCTTTCTTCTAAAAATTCTTCTTTTCCCTCATCCAAACGAAATAAGTTATGTTTAGAAATTAGATGCTGATCATAACTTTTCTTTTCCTTTTGAATAAATTCTTGTTCAAATTCTTCTTCATATTCTTGAATTGTTTTTATTGGTTCTTTTTTCTTTGATGATTTTCCTATCTTATTTTGAAATTGAATTTTCTGATTATTCCAATTTTGTTTTTCTCTTTTAGTATTTAAAATATACCAATAGCGAAATGTTTTATAACTAGAAAATTCATTTATGATCATTTGATAATCTTGTGTCATTTGAGAAACGTCATCATAATCTGTTTTTAAGTACCTATTAACTAAAAACGAAAAATTCGTTTGATATTGATAGAGTTGATTAATTTTTTCAACATTTCTCTCCCTTAAAATTTCATCTAGTTTTTCCTTTTCTCTTTTATATAATGAACTATCTTTTTTTACTGTTAAAGAAGTCGATTTTCTCCCTAATAGCTGATAAGTTGTCTCTTTCATGTCAAAAATTACTTCTAAATAATCTGGATCTCCAGTTATTACCCGATAATAGCTAGGGGTTGATTCCTTATTTTTCATATGTTTAATGGATAATTGATTGTAGTTACTATTTTTAAGTTCCTGATAAACTAGTTGAAATAGTTCGAAAGAACTATGTCTTGAAGTGAACAAATCAATATCTTTTAATGTTTCTAATGAAGTATTTTCTAAAGATTTAATTGGCGTTTCATCATAAAAATCTTGACCATTAAAAATACTTGCAACTAAATAATATTTAGACACTTATATCACCAAATTTAATATATCATAAAAAATTTATGGTGTAAATATTATTTTTTTGATTAACAAAATCTGAAACAAAAAAATCATCAAAATTATTGATGAAATTTTATTCTGATAATAAGTTAGATAAACCAACGATTTGATATCCTTTTCCTTTAATATAATCAATTATCAGAGAAAGTTCATTTGTAGTTTCGCTATTCATTGATAAAAGAAGCATACTTCCACTAGTTAAATTATTTTTGATATTTTTATAAGGTGTTTTTTCTCCTAAAATATTTGGCAAAATAGTATATAAATTATTTTTGTTACACAATTCTAGTACTTCTTTTGATTTTTTAGAAATCAAACAATACGTAGCGTCATTATTGGTAATGCGACTAATTAAGTTATTTGAAAACAAAATGGTATCAGGTGTATATTTTCCATTTGATCCATAACTATAAAATTCATGATAAGATTTTTCTTTTATTGTCGTTGAATGATTAATTAAATAGGTATAATCCACAAAAAAATTAGCAACTACATTATTACTTTTTAGAATTTTATCTATTGATTCTAGATATCTTCCATTTTCTAAAGGAAAAATTAAGCTGACCATTTTTTTATTATGGTTCCCTGAAATAATATATTTATCTTGATTGTTTTCTAACCTTATTTTAGGATCAATTTCATCGTATATTAGTAAATTTTCATTAAATATTCCTTGATCTTTCATTTTTTTGTAACTACCTTCCACATTCACTTCCCTTCCTTTGATGCCGGGAATAATTGTATCTCCTTCTACTGTAGCATTTAATGAAGAAAGTGCATAATGATCTTTTTTGGCCTTAATTTGAATCATAATTTGATCCTCTTCTCGAATAACTTCGATTACTTTATCAGTATAAAAAAAACTAAAACCAATTAGCACTAATAGCCCCGTTAATTTAATTATATTTTTCATTCATATCCACCTAATAAAATATATGTAAATTGATCTTATTTAGTATTTAAAATACACTGATTTTCATAAAAACTATAATAACAATTTTTCCCTATAATAATGTGATCAATCAAATAAATCCCATGTAATTCTCCAATTTCTTTTAAATGTTTTGTGATTTCTTGATCTTCTCTACTAGGCGTTGGATCCCCTGATGGATGATTATGCAAACAAATAAAAAAAGATGATGATAAGAGATAAGCATTTTTAAAAATTTCTCTGGGATGAGCAATAGAAGAATTGATGCTTCCTATAAACAATTTCTTTTTGTCTAAATATTTTTTCTTATTATCGAGATATAAAACATAGAATTCTTCTTGTTTTTTATCAAGAAATAAATCATGGAAATACTCAATAATATTTAGTGCACTAGTACAATTTAATATATCTGTTAAAGCCACTTTTTCTTGAATTCTTTTAGAAAGTTCAATAATTGCTAGAATTTCAATTGCTTTTACATGACCAATTCCTTCAATTTGTAAGAGTTGATAATAAGTCATATTTTTTAAATTGCGAATACCTTGACTTTTAGTTAAAACTTCTACTGCTAAATCTTTTACAGATTTTTTCTTTGTTCCTGTTTTTAAAAGAATCATAATCAATTCTTCATTACTTAAGCTATCTGCTCCATAAAGATATAATCTTTCCCTAGGTTTTTCTTCATCTGGTAAAGTTTTAAAATTCATCTTTTCCTCCTTTGGTTGTTCTAATATTATTATTCTCTATTAACTAACAATATCCTTTTTAAGGAGAAAAATATTTTTAAGAAACAAAAAATCTAGCTTTAAGTGAAGCTAGGTTTCTACATATATTTATTCATCTGTTTCATCATTTGATTGACTTGTTTTTGGGTTGGAGTTCTTCCCATAGATGACATCATTGCCTTAATCATTTGTTCATTAATAGGAGGATTTTCTTTTAAATACTTTTTCATCACTTTTCTAGCAATGAAAAATCCAATAATTCCTCCAGCAATTAAACCAATTACTAAATATAATATATCTCTTAACATCTTTATCCCTCCACACCATATTTTACTAGAAAAAAATACTTTTGTCTATTCTTTTACCAATAACTCTTCCTTATTTCTCACTGATTCTAGCCAAAAATAATCATGATTTTCAAAATCACAAATAAATAATTGGTGATTAAACTTTCTAAGACTATCAAAAAAAGTAGGATAATTGATACTGCTTTTTAATTTTAGACAATAGCTACTAACCATTAATTTACTATATTCTTGATAATTAGATATTAAATGAATATTTGATTTATTGTTATAATAAGCATCTATATTATGATGAAGATTTAAGAAGTTATTAACAAATAATTTGTTAAAATTATTTGTTATAGCTTCATAATAATTATTGGATAACATCATATCGTGACGATTGGTATAATATGTATCTTCTAACATTTTATATAGTTTGTAGGGGTATTGATGATACACTTCATAAAAGAAGTCATTCACGTTATAAATATAAAATACTCGCATTTTGATCACCAAATATAGTATACAAAATCATTTGTAAATATTTTGTCGAATAAAAATAGAAAAATTTTTTAAATTAAAAATATTGATTTAAACTGCTTATTACTCGACTATTATTATAGCCTTGTCTTAAAAGATAATTGTAAATTTTATTTCTTAATTTATAATTATCTAACTTTTTATTGCTTTTTATTTGCTTTTCAATTAGTTTATTTATTTTTTCTTGAATGATGTCATCATCCATTAAATATCTCTTTTTTTCAATAATCTGGTTAGAAATATTTAAATTTTTTAATTCGGCTAAAATTTGATATTCTCCCATAGAAGTAAAACGTAATTTATCTTTTATAAATCCTTCAACAAATCTTTCATCATTTAAATATCCTTTATCAGTTAATTTCTTAATGATGATTTCAATATCTTCTGTTTCTGCACCTTTTCGTTTTAGATAATTAACAATTTCTTTCGTACATCTTAGACGAATATTAATAAATTTTACACAAGCATTATAATATTTTTGAATATTAGTCTCTATTAGTATTTTATTATACAAATTAGAATCCAGTGTTTTTTTTCGTAATAAATCATTTTCTAAAATGACTTCATCATATGTATCAACAACTTCTCCATTGCTAAGATAAATTCGATACTTGTTTACACCTATTTTCTCATATTTTTCAATTTTCATAATTTAACTGGTCAAAAGTTACTGGACCAAAAGCTCCTTCTCTTAAATCTTTTAAAATAATTGTAGATACTTTTTCAAAATCAGTTTCCCCTTTAGGCCTTGCTCCTATTTTTTTGGCAATTGATTCTACCATCTCATTGGTATCTTCTAAACTTTCTAATTGATATCTTTTTTGTAAAGAATTTGGATAATAGGTCTTTAAAGTTTCTAAAATGTAGAAAGCAACTTGCTCTTTATCCAAAATTTCTTCTTTAATGGCTGTCATTGAAGCTAGATTTAAAGCAATATTTTTTCCTTCTAATTTAGGCCATAATATACCTGGAGTATCTAAAAGTTCTAGATCCTTATTGATACGAATCCATTCCAAATTTTTAGTAACTCCGGGACGATTTCCCACATTGGTGGCCCTTTTTCCTACTAATCGATTAATGAGTGTGCTTTTTCCTACATTGGGAATTCCTAGTATTAAAATTCTAGCTTTTCTTGGTTTTAATCCTTTGGCTTGTCTTTTTTTATTTAGATCGTTGAAAATAAAGTTTATTTGATCAAAAATACTGTTTAAGTTTTTATCGTGTAAAAGGTCTGTTAATAATACTTTGTATCCCTTCTTTTCATAAAATTTTACCCATTCCTTCGTTACTGATTTATCACATAAATCCTTTTTGGTCATAATTAAAATTCTGGGTTTTTCTTTAATTAAAGAATCTATCTCCCTATTTTTAGAAGATTGGGGAATTCTTGCATCAATTACTTCTAGAACAATATCTATTAAATTTATTTTTTCTTGGATTTCCCTTTTGGTTTTAGCCATATGTCCTGGATACCAGTTAAGAACGACTTTAGTTAACTTTTCTTCTTGATTGTTATTTTTCTTTTCTGCTCTGATTTTTCTTTTTTGATACATATCCATTTTAATCACTTCCTTTTATAAATTATAATTTATCATTCAGCTTTATTCACTACTTTTAGGCAAATTATAATATTCTCCTTTATATTTCAAAATTTTAATATTTTTATCTAATTTATCAGTATTATATGGTTGCAATTTATTTATATTCATTTGTGCATCAATCATCATTTCTGTATTTTCATTTAATTTATTGTAAGCCCATTCTTCATTGATTCTTCCAATAGTATTTTTTCTTATTTCAAAAAAAGTAGCTTTTCTTCTATGTTCATCCTTGTTTATTCCAAACTTTTTACAATAAGTTTCGTGCCATTTATCTAATTCTTCATTTACTGTATTAGTATGCTTTAAACATTTATTATATTGACTATGAGAAGATTTTGATGTTTCATTTCCATCTGCTAGAACATATCTTAAATCTCCAATCTCGGCTAATAGTCTTGTTAATATTTGTTGTCTGAATAACCATTTCTGAATGTCTTTTGTATTTCTTTCATAATTTTTATAGTTTAATTCATCTCTTAAAAGTTCTGCAATACTTACATTTGCCTGTGTTAGCAATTCTACGCAGCTTTCTTCGGCTCTTGATATTTCATCATATCTCTTATCTTTTGAAAAATTGTTAGTTAAAATATCTTCTCTATTTTCTAATATTTCTTCGATTTTTGATACGATATATATTAACTTCCCTTTATATTGAGTATCTAAAAAATTGGAAATACTATCTATATCGTGTTGAATATTTTCTAATTTTACATTTATCTCATTCATATAGTATTGACCAACAACCATAGAAGCTACATTGAATCCAGCATTCACTAAAGCATCTTTTCCTACATTAGCCATCATTTGATCTTCTCTTATAAATTTTGTATTTTGAGTAATTTTTCCATTTATTGCTTGTGTTCCTAATAATTCATTAGTTCCTTTAACTTTCATCATATTTTCTGTTCCACTTCTAGCAGCAGAAAAGAAAGCTCTATTACTATTTAATACAGTATTCGCATTTTTAAAATTTTTTCCTACCATAACAGATTTTGTAACTGAATTATCTAAAACTGATATAGCATTTTTTACTTTTGTATCAACTATTTTATTCTTTTCTGATGGTATTAAGGTAAAATTTTCTATTATTTGAATATCAGGAAGCATGTTTTTATCATAAACGGATAGGCTAATTTCTTTTTTTATTTCCTTTTTAGTTTCTTTACTTTTTCTATTATAAAATGTAAAGGTAATTATTCCAATAATTAAAACAATTAGAGCAATTATTATATACATTTCCATACTAACACCTCCTCTACTTACACTTATGCCTATTAAGAAATCATACATCAAGAAATTTGAATATGATATTTCTTTACGTTTTGAACAAGTATAACATTTAACAAATTCATTATACCTATCAGGTAAAACTTCTTTAACAACAATAAGTGATTTAGTGTACCAAATTTGATATTTTCTACGTAAATTCACATGTTTATCAGTATTGTCTTTAAACCCATTTAAAATTTCATTACCTTCTTTATATAACGCTTTTATTTCTTCTTTAACAACATCATTCATTAATACTACTTCATTTTTTATATAATACAAATATCTCAGAAACTTTATATATTCTTTTCTCCTAATAATTTTATTTGTTCCGCATTATTAAGTATATCTAATTGATATTTCGCAATTTTACTTAAAATTTCAAATCTCTCTTCTTTGCTTTTTCCTTCTTTTAT
>CAKPLX010000024.1 GCA_934167785.1 uncultured Bacilli bacterium | reverse complement strand
AATTCTTCTAATAATACCAGTCGTTTTCATTTTTTTCACTCCATTCTATAAATATTTTACCAATATTTAAATTTTTTATACTAAGAATAAAATTTTAAAAAAAAATCATACTAAAAATGGTGATAAAAATGAAATATTTAAAAAAATTAGAACTATCTGATGAAATGTTCACAGAAAAAGAAAAGAAAAAAATAGAAAAATATTATGAAAAAGGAAATAATTACTACAATGCTGTTGAAAAAGCACTTTACCAAGAAGAAAAAAAATGAGAAAAATCATAACGATTTTTCTTTTTTTAACGTTTTTTATTATTTTCTTCTAAATTATACCGAATATTTTTTTGATTCATTATTAAATAGAGTTGATTAACATTTATATCTGAACACTCTTCTATTTCATAATCTGTATTTCCCTTTTTTACAATATATGCTCCTATCATTGAATACTTAGAAAACAACCCCATATTTTCACTATACCACATACATTGATTATCACTAATAAATTCTGGAACATAAAAAATTAAAATACCAGCATCCTCGACTGTTTTAACAATCAAAAAACCATCCTTTGCTAAAGTACAGGGAGCATCCTGATATTCTTCCTTTTTAAATTGATAGCCTAATTTATAAATATCAGAATATTCTTGAATTCCCATTAAATGATTATTAGAAATTTTCTTATGAAAGACATTTCCTAAAACTTTATTTTCATCAGGAATAATATATAAATCACCATATTCCATAATTTTTCCTCCTTTAATTTCTTCTTATTAATTCTAATGCCTTAGCTAATTGATCAGGACAAGACGTTCCCCTTCCTCTACAATCAATTCCACTTAAAAGATCAATTACTTCATCAATTTTTCTTCCTACACATAAATTACTAACACCAACAGTATTTCCTGGACAACCACCAACAATATTGATAGATTGTATAATCACATTTTCTACACTAATATCTATCCTACTAGAACAAACTCCTTTAGGAATATAAATTGTCTTACTCACAATAAACACCTACCTCATTAACAACAATATAAATTTCTTAAAGCATATCTTTTTTCTTTAATAAATAAGCAACAAATAATGCTAACACCAAAGAAAAAACACATACAATTACAAACGCATAATCTTTTTTTGCAAAATCACCAAGTGAAATATTCATTCCTAAAAATGAAGAAATCATCGTTGGTATTGCTAAAACAATTGTTGCTCCAGCTAAAAATTTCATTACTCCATTCAAATTATTAGATACAATTGTTGCGTATGTATCCGTAATTGAAGATAAAATTTCCTTATAAATTGTACACATCTCAATACCTTGACGATTCTCAATCATTGTATCATCCAATAATTCTACATCTTCATCATACATATCAATAACATTTCCTTTAGACAATTTCTCCAAAACAACATCATTTGCCTTTAGCGAAGTAATAAAATAAACCAGTGTTTTTTCAATATCCAAAAGTTCAACCAAATGTTTATTATTTGTAGAATTATACAGAATTTTTTCTTTCTTACGAATATCATCATTAACAACATTAAGTACTTTTAAATATGAAGAAGCTGTTTTAAGCAAAATTTGAATTAAAAATCTAGATTTCTTATAAGTATAAAATGTTTTTATTTTTCCTTCCTCAAAATCCTTAAGATAATCAAATTCTTTTAAAGAAACAGTAATGATATGCAAATCATTACAAATAATAATTCCAAGAGGATAAGTATGGTACTTATTTTTTACGTGATGATCATCCCAATAAGGACAATCTACAACAATTAAAGTAGCATCATCAGTTTTTTCCACACGTGGCAATTCTTCTTCATCCAAAACTTTAGTAATTAAATCTTCATCAATTTTCAATTCATCTACCACTAATTTTACCTCTTCACTAGTGGGATGAACCATCTTAATCCAACAATTATCTTCAATATGGTCAATTAAATTTACTTCTTCTTGATCTAATTCATTTTTATATATCCTTATCAAAAAAAATCACCCACTTCCTTTATTATTATATCATTTTTAAAGAAAAAACAAAAGAAAAGACCGTACTCTAAAATAAAGTACAGTCCATATATGTCAAATAATACTATTTAATTTCAATTGTCTTCTTTGATGATTTTTCTTCTTCTTTTTTTGGCATAGAAACTTTCAAAATACCATTTTCAAAATTAGCTTCAATTTTCTCTTTATCTATACCACCAACATAGAAGGATCTTTGATATTTTCCATAATTTCTTTCTTTACGAATATAATTTTTCTTTTCATCTTCTTCATTATCTTCAGTAGTTTTTTCAGCAGTGATAGTTAAATAATCATTATCATCAACTTCAATTTGAACATCCTTTTTATCAAAACCAGGGACATCCATCTCTAAATGATATGCACCATCCTTTTCGTAAATATCACATCTCATCTTTCCAAAATCATCTTTCATTGTAGGAAACATAAAATCATCAAATACATCATCCAAATATAACTTATTTGGCACAAGTCTTGGTATTAAAGCCATATTATCATCACCTTTCATTATTCATTATATCACTATTTTAGCAATTGTCAATAGAGATTGCTAATTTTTTTATTTTTTTCATCAAACATGAAATACTACCTTAATATTATAAGTTAAAAATTACAATTTATACATATTAAGGTTTAATTACAATTTTTACTGCAGCATCATGACCACTAGTAAGCCTTTCAAATGATTCTTGAACAGACTCTAATGATACTAAATCATCAATATACTTAGTAACATTAATTTTCTTTTCACTAATCAATTTTAAACAAGTATCAAACTCCTCAGGAGTATAAGCAATGGCCCCTTGTAATGTTACCTCTCTCATTACTGAAACAACTGTAGGAATAGTAACAGGCTCCATTGACACACCAACTAAAACTATTCTACCACCTGGTCGAACAGCCATAATTGCCTCACTAACAGCAGGAGAATTTCCACAACATTCAATAACGTGATCAAAACCACCGTTTGTTTTCATCTGCATCCTAGCAATACTATCTTCCTTTAAAGCATCATAATACTCATTAATCTTTCCATAACTAACAGCTTTTTTCCCACGCTTTTTATTTGTTTCTAATATGGCAATATAACCCGCACCAGCAAGACGAGCAAATTCAGCGGACATAAGACCAATGATTCCTCCACCAATTATTAAAACAGACTCTCCCACTTTAATATTAGCAAGATTAATCGCATGTAAAGCAACCGCTGATGGTTCAGTCATACATGCGGCATCAAAACTAACGTTATTAGGAATTTTTCTAATCATATCTGCTCTACAACTAGTATATTCAGCATAAGCACCAGGATTAGTAAGAGCAAGACCAACTGCCTTTGACCATGTCTCTTGACAATACTGAGGCATACCATGCTTACAAGCATCACACCTACCACATGGAGAAATAGGTAAACCAGTCACTCTATCTCCTTTAACTAAATCTTTTCTAGAACCAGGATCAACTACTACACCAGCAAATTCATGTCCCATCACTAAACCAACCGGACTTCCACTAACCCAATAATGAATATCAGAACCACATATACCACAAGACTTTACTTCCAATACCACACTACCATCTTTAGAAACAGGGACATCCATATTTTTTAAAACAAAACTTTTTTCCCCTGAAATTGATACACATTTCATAATAATAACCTCCTTCATATGATAACCCAATTATATCATACAACAAAAATATTTACCAAGAAGAAAACATTACTTTACAAAAAAAAGTATCTCAAAGTCAAAAAAAGAAGTATTATTTTCTTTCAAAAAAAGAAACCAATTCCTCTTTTTTCACATCTTTAAAGCATTGAAATAAAGCAAAAATAAAGTCTTTTAAAATATTTTTAGTAACTGGATTAGCATTATTAATACCAAGAACTATCCGAATAATTAAAGACTTTTTTTCCATAATATCCACTAAGCTATAAACACCAGCCTTATCAAAAACATCAAATAAAGAAAGAACAAACTCTTCTCTAGTTTTTCGATCATACTTATTCAACCAATGAATTAACTTATCATCTAATGCTTTACTAAAAGAACTAAGTTCACATTTTTCAAATTCTTTTCCTCGAACTACCCATGTAAACATATCATGGGCATAAATACTTTTTCTAGCTGATCTTACTACTACATAATTATTCTCATGCCTAAGTAATAAACCAATCATTGAATAATTAGGAATAATATGAATCATTTTATTAACAACATTTTGATAATATTTAGAAGAAATTTGCTCTAATAAAAGACCAGGACCATCATTATTATAAATTTTAACGATCTTATCTCTAACTAAAAAATTTGCATACATTCCTGCAACCATTGCTAAGTTTCCTCCCTTAGAATGCCCACCCAAAATAATATCATGATGACGAAAAAGAAAATGTTTATTTACATAATCAATAGCTCTTCTTTGAGATAAAACAGGAAACTGATAACTAAGCATAAAATTCTCTTTCCAACCACTTACTAAATGATCAGTACCTTCAAAAGAAACATATACCAATTTATTTGATAATTCAATCGTAACAGCTGAAAATTGTTCAGCATCCCCCGCTTCATAAGCATAATTATAAAGATACAAATTTTTATATCTTTCTGTATCTTTAATAATGCTGAATAATTTAACTGCCTCTCTAACAGCAAGAACTTGTTTTTCTTTTTTAGAATGTCTCTCAAAATAAATTTTTCCTGCCTCTTCAATAGTAATCTTATGAAATCTATTTTTTGATAAAATTCCATCAAAATTAACATACGAAATTGCCGACATTACTGCATTATCAACCTCTGTAAAAGGAACATCATCAAACGTATAACATCCATAATCATCAACATAACGATTCAAATTCATTTACTTTTCCTCCAATTTTAAATAATTATTAAAGTCGTTCCAATAAAGTTCCATATTTTTTACGAATATTTTTACACATATCATCATAAAAATAATTTACTTTTTTAATTAATTGATCAAAATTATTTTCATAACAATAATCTAGTAATTTCTCCACACTACGTTTTAATTCACGAAAATCCTTCTTACTAATTATAATTTCATCTATTGATAAATTACCAGAAACAAATTCTTTTTCATTCTCATCACTTAACAAAACACCATCATAATATCCATATATTTTTAACATATTCAAAATCTTTATTCTAAAATCCTCTGTATTAACCATTATTTTTTCTTTCATTTAATCTCATCTCTCTTTTTAACAATTATATCAAAAAATAAAAAAATATTAAAAAAAATGAAAACTTAAACAAAAATTTGACAAAAAAAAGACATAATTTTTAAATGTCTTTTCAAGGAATAAACAAAAAGATGAAACTTTAACTACATTAAAATATTGGGTAAATATAATAAAAATATACAATAATAATTAAAAATTACAACTTTTCCTTTTTTGAAGAAATTTCATTAATATACTTAAAAACACTATCCTCCCACACTGATCCAATAACAACATCTGCTCGAGACTTAACTGTCTCCTTTGCATTACCTACAGCTATTTTTGTCCCAACAACCTGAAACATTGACATATCATTATCATTATCACCAAAACAAATAGCATCTTCTTTTTTTAAATTCAAATAATCATATAAATAACAAATTGCTTTTCCTTTAGATACTCCTTTTTGATTAATATCAAAGAAAAAACTTCCAGAATCTGGATTTATTCCTTTATTATTTATAACAATATGATCAATTTGTTCAATATCACAAACTAAACTATCATAATTATTAACATTCCCTATCAGTACTACTTGTTCACATCTCATCTGTTCAAAATTAAAATACTGATATTTTTCTTTATCAACATAAATAAATTTTTCTAACAGATTAAAATATACACTTAAATTATATTTTTTTGCCACATCATAAACCCTTTTTAAATCATCACTTTCAATAAAATTACAATAAATATAAACACCATGACAAGTATCATAAATACTACTTCCATTAGAAGAAATAAAATAAGAAACAACATCCATTAACTCTAGATAATTTTCCTTAAAAAAAGATAAACACCTACCACTTACGATAGAAAAAATAATCTGATTATTTTTTAATTTTCTAAGAATATTTAATTTATAGTCTATAATATTTTTTTTATCAACACTTCTATCTACCAAAGTTTTATCAAAATCACTAAATATCAATTTAACCATCTTATCTCTTCTCCCTTAATATACTCTAAAAATTAATTTCAATCAGTAAATAAAGATCTATTTCTATATTCCTATCAGATACCTCAAGCAGTACTAACTACAGCGTCAACCAGTATATTTAAAAATATTATATAATTATAACATACCTTTCTTACAATTCAATTGAATTACTTAGTAATCTTATAACCAATATTAATTGAGAAACATTTTTAACACAAAATATAATTTGAAGTTCTAACTATTCAACTTCATTCTCTCAATTAACTTAGATAAAAGTTCAATAATATATAATAAAAAGTGTTTATCCAAGTTAGTAAGTTCTAAGATAATATGAATCTTATTATTTTTAAAACTCAACTTAAAATTTCGAGAGATTTCATAAGACAACAAAAATAAATCCTCTCCTTGTACTTTTTTACTAATATTTGCTGATAGTTCTAAATCAATCATATCCCTTGTTTGTTTTACTTTTTTTATCTCTAATTTATTTGCTAATTTTTCAAACCATTCTTCATACATATAAATTTCTAAATCATAACTAATTTTTCCAAATCGATCCTCTAACTCATTTTTTACTGCAATTAATTTTTCTATTGAATCCACTTCATTGATTTTCTTATGAATCTCAATTTTCAATTTGTCATCCTTAATATAGTTATCATCAATATGAGTATTAACATCAATTAAGCTACAATTATCTAAGGTTTCGTCTACATCTTCTTCCACATATTCACCCTTAATTTTATCAACTGCATCTTTCAACATTTTCAAATAAAGTTCAATTCCGATTGTATCAATAAATCCAGATTGTTCACTACCAAGAATATCTCCTGCCCCCCTAATTGAAAGATCCCTCATTGCAATCTTATAACCACTACCAAGTTCCGTAAATTCTTTAATAACATTTAATCTCTTTACAGCAGTTTCATTTAACGCTTTATGACTATTATACATTAAATAAGCATAACCTATCTTATTACTCCGTCCAATTCTTCCTCTAATCTGATATAATTGTGATAAACCAAAATGATCAGCATCTATAATAATTAAAGTATTCACATTAGGAATATCAATTCCTGTCTCAATAATTGTCGTACAGACCAATACATCAAATTGATAATCAATAAAAGATTGCATTTTATCCTCTAATTCTCTTTTTGTCATTTTTCCATGAGCAAAATCCATTCTAGCTTCTGGAACTAATCTATTTAATTCAAGCATTTTTCTTTCAATATCATCTACATGATTATATAAGATGAAAGCTTGACCCCTTCTAGATAATTCTTTATATAAAGCATCCTTAATCACATTGTTATTTTCACCCAAAACATAAGTTTGAATAGGAAGTCGCTGAAGCGGCGGAGTCTCTATTAATGAAAGACTACGTATCCCTGTCATAGACATTTGAAGCGTCCTAGGAATTGGTGTTGCAGATAAAGTAAGAACATCAATATTAGCTTTATACTGTTTAATTTTTTCCTTATGTGTAACCCCAAAACGCTGTTCTTCATCAATTACCAACAAACCTAAATCATGAAAAGAAATATCATTACTAAGAATACGATGTGTACCAAATAAAATATCTATCTTTCCCTTTTTTACATCTTCAATAATCATATGTTGTTTCTTATGATCAACAAACCGATTCAACAAAGCAATAGAAACATGAAACTTTTCAAAACGTTTTAAAGCACTTTTATACTGTTGATTAGATAAAATCGTTGTTGGGCATAAATATGCTACTTGCTTTCCATCATTGACAGCTTTAAACATCGCACGAAATGCAACTTCTGTCTTTCCATAACCAACATCTCCACACAAAAGCATATCCATTGGACTCAATTTTTCCATTTCATATTTTACAGCAGAAATTGCTTTCAACTGGTCAGGAGTTTCATCAAACTCAAATTCACTATCAAACATCACTTGAGTTTCATCATCTGATGAAAAGGCAAATCCTTTCATTGCCTCTCTTTCAGCAGAAACTTTAATTAAATTAGCAGCAATATCCTCTAATCTACTCCGTACTCTTGCTTTTTTTCTTTGCCATTTATCATTACTAAGACTATCTAATCGAACACTAATCCCTTCTTTTCCAGAAAATTTACTAATTCGATCAATTTTCTCAACAGGAATATATAAAACATCTCCACCATCATAAATTAATTTTATATAATCTTTTTTATAACCATTTTTAACAATCGTACATAATTCATCATAAATACCAATTCCATGGGATTCATGAACAATATAGTCTCCCTTAGAAATATTACTAATATCATTAATTTTACTTCCTATTTTAAATTTATTTTTATACTTTTTTCTAACCTCGCTCGTATGAAACATATCATTATTAGAAATAACAACATAATCATTGTAAATAAAACCACAGTCTATATTTTTAATAATAATATTAATTTTTTCTTTAATAATATTATTCTCACTAGCATTAAAGATATCCATTCCCTCAAAATACTTATTTATTCTCTCCCTAGTATGATCAGAATCAACACAAATAATAACTGTTTTATGGCGTAATAGAAATTTTCCCAAGTCATTTTTTAACAATTTAAAATTACCATTATAGTGTTCTACCTCACTGCTAGTATATTTTCTTTCAATATCCAACTTAACATTCATCAAAATATTATCAAAATTCATCAAAAATACTTCATTTAAAAAATGAATATCATTTAAATCATACATATAATCAGTTTGAATACCCGAAGTATTACGATTATCCTTATCGTAATTAAAAATAGTTTCTCTAAGTAACCGATATCCCTCTTCAATTTGATTATAATCATAATAAAAACACATATAATTATTAACATAATCACATAAAGAACTTATTTTTTTAGAATAGTATTTTAAATATTTTTGAAATTTTTGTTTAATTTCAATTTCTTCATCCAATAAAAATTCTGTATAAGGATAAATTTGAACTTCATCTGCTACTTTCAAAGTAAGTTGCGTATCTACATCAAAATACTTAATATTATCAATTTCATCTCCCCAAAATTCAATACGAATAGGATAATCAAAATCAATGGGAAAAACATCCAAAACATAACCTCTAACTCCTAATTTTCCAGTTTCACTAACTACAGTATCTCTCTCATACCCTATATTATATAACTGATGAATTAGCCTATCTCTTTCAATTATCACGCCTTTTTTTAGCAAAATGACATTTTTCTTCCAAATCTCTACAGGGGGTAAGTATCTAAGGAACCCCATCAAATTTGTAACTACAATATAATTGCTACTGTTAGATAACTGATTTAAAGTGTGAATTCTTTCACTCTTAAATTCCGGACTAACTGCTATGGCTTCACTTGTAATAAAATCATCCATAGGAAAAAACAAAACCCTATCTGTATAATTTAATAACTTATTAAATAATATATTCGCTTCATATAAAGAGTTAGTAACAACCACCATTCCTTTACGATACTTTATAAAGGAATTATAAACATAAAGAGAATTCAATTCCGAATTTAATCCACTAACTCCATAATAATTACTACTACAAACATCAAATAAGCAATCAAAAAAATTCATAAAAATACTCCTTCCTTTTCATAAAAGAAAAAACATGATAAGTATTTTAATTCTATTTACGATTATATTTACTCATCAAATTTTCTAAACTCATACTACAAAAATCATTAACTATATTTTTCAAATATTGATCTATTTTTTCGATACCTTGCTGCTCATCTTTACTAAAAACTCCCAAAACATAGTCCTTAGTATCAATTTTTTCATCACGTGCTATTCCTATTTTTAACCTAGAATACTTTTTAGTTCCAAGACATCTTTCAATATCTCTGATCCCATTATGCCCACCGCAACTACTGTCATAGACAATTTTAATTCTTCCAAAATTCATATCCAAATCATCTTGAATAACTAAAATATCATTAAAATTAATTTTATAAAAAGATACAAACTTTTCCACAACCGAACCTGACAAATTCATATAAGATAGTGGTTTAATTAACAAAACTTTTTCTCCATCAATAACTTCTTCAGCATAAACTGCATTAAATTTTTTCTTCGAAAAAGAAAAATGATTTTTATTAGCAATATAATCCAACAACTGAAAACCAATATTATGTCGAGTATGAATATACTCTTTTCCTGGATTTCCTAAGCCAACTATTAATTTCATCTCTTTTCCTCCTGATGATACATTGAATAAACATCATTTTTTTTCATTTCTTTTTCCCTAGCAACCATTTTTATTGCTTCCATTTTTTCCATTCCATTATCTATATAAAATTGTACCTGCTCAACCACCCCTAAACTCTTATCAATAAACATATGATCAAAGCCAGAAACAACTACAACAAATTCTCCCTTCACATCTTCTAAGGTCTTTAATAAATCAGAAATTTTTCCTCGATAAACACTTTCAAACTTCTTAGTAATCTCTCTAGAGAGACTAACATCTCTATCACCAAAAATCTCTAGCATCAATTTCATTGTCTGAAAAATACGATGTGGAGCCTCATAAAAAATAAGAGTATTCGTAACAAATTTCAATTCTTGAAGTTCTTTTTTCCGTTTTTCTATCCTACTATCTAAAAAGCCATAAAAAGTAAATGGTTGTGGATTAAGTCCAGAAACAATTAATGCTGGAACAAAAGCACAGGCCCCAGGGAGCGCAACAACAGAATAACCATTTTTACTAATATAAGATACTGTTTTATAACCCGGATCACTAATAACAGGAGTTCCCCTATCTGTTACAAGGGCAACATCTAACCCATTTCTTAAATATGAAAGGACTTCTTCCTTTACAATATTTTCATTGTGATCATGAAGAGAAATTAATTTTTTCTTAATTTCAAAAAAATTCAATAATTTTTGTGTCACTCTAGTATCTTCAGAAAATACAACTTCTACAGTTTTTAAAATTTTTAACCCTCGAAAAGTAATATCCTCCATATTTCCAATTGGTGTAGGAATTAAATATAAAGTTGGACCATCATCATAACTCTTTTTCCACATAAAAAACCTCCTAATATCTAAACTCTAAAATTTTTAAAACTTCATCTGTATAATGACCATTTTCACTATGAATAATCAATGGAAATAACATTTTTAAACCTGATTTACCATTTTTAATACCTTCTATCAAAAATAAGTCACTGTTTTTTCCCATTTTAGGATAAATAAATTGAATTTTTTTTGGTTCCAAATGATATTTTTTCATTTTATCAATTATCTCTCCCAGACGTTCAGTTCGGTGAATCATTGCAAAATTACCACCAGTTTTTAATAAGTAAAAAGCTTGTTTTAAAACAATATCCAAATTTAAAAATAGTTCATGTCTAGCAATTGCCTTTACTTCATTGTGATTAAGATAACTAAAATCATTAACCATAAAATATGGGGGATTACAAGTAACTGTATCAAATGAATCACTTCCAAAACTATCTTGAATGTTAGAAATATCTTTACATAAAAGATGAATTTGATCTCCCATTCGATTATCATTAATTGATTTTAATCCAAGTTGAAAAATACAATCCTGATACTCTACACCATAAATTAATGCCCTAGTCCTATAAGAAAGAAGCATGGGTATTGGTGCATTCCCTGTTGCAAAATCCATAATTTTTTTTGTTTTCAAATTAATAGTTACAAAATTAGCCAACAAAACAGAATCTAAAGAAAATTTAAACCAATCTTCATTTTGAAAAATAACAGCATCTAAATTTAACAATTTATTTTTTACTATCATTATAATCAACTTCTATTCTAGTCTTATTTTCTAACTCAATCACATATTTTTCTTGAATAACACTAATACTTACTACTTTTGCCTTACCATAAGAAGAATCCATATAAGAACCAATTTTAGGGATTTTTTTTCTCTTTTCTGCGTAAAGATCATTTTCATATCTTAAACAACATAGCAACCTGCCACATAATCCATTTATTTTGGAAGGATTAAGAGAAACATTTTGATTTTTTGCCATATTGATGGTCACACTGTCAAATGTTTTCAAAAAACTACTGCAACATAACAATCTACCACATGGACCAATTCCACCAACTTCTTTAGCTTTATCTCGTATTCCAATTTGTCTAAGTTCTATTCTTGTCCTAAATATTGTCCCCAATTCCCGAGCTAACTGCCTAAAATCAACTCTTTCATCAGCAACAAATCGAAAAATTAATTGAGATCGGTCAAAACTATAATGTGAATCTAAAATAGTCATTGATAACTCATCTTTTAATACTATTTTCTTACAAGTATCTAAAGCATTTTTTTCTAACTTTTTATTTTCCAAGTAATGACAATAATCCTTTTTATTAGTGGGCCTAACAATTAAATTCAAATCAACATTATTAAAAGCAAATAAATCTTTAACAAAATTAATAATTTTACCGATTTGTAATCCTTTGCTAGTATTCACAACAACAAACATATTCTTTTTTAAAATTAAATTCTCACTTTTACAATAAGAGTATGTATTATTATAATCAAAATAAACTTCAGCTATCTTCATTCAACTCACCCAATCTAATTATCACATCATCTACCAAAAGATTAACATTAACATTATTTCTTAAAGTATTATAGCCATATTGAAACAACTCTATCTTATAAATTAAACTATCAATAGAATTTAAATTTGCAATAAATGAAATATCATTTAAATGATCTGAAAAAAAATACTCTTCAAAGGAAAATTTATATTTTAAAGCATCATAATACAAATATATTAACAATAAAAATCCAGCAATAGTATTATCTCTTGAGTTCAAAATTTTCTGCCATTTTTTCTTTATATAAATTAAAAAATCTAAACCATTTTCTTCATAATAATTAGCAAAAACCAAAACTTCATCAATTATTGCTAACTGTAATTCATCAACATCTTCAATATTGTTATTTTTACTAAAAAAATCAAAAATAACACCAAAATTTTCTAAAGTATTCTTCATCTGATAACTACTATTACTTTTTAAATGAAAAATTTGACACCGCGACACAATAGTATCTAACAAACCACTAAAATGATTCGTTAAAAGGAAAGCAATAACACCATCTACAGGTTCCTCCAAAAATTTTAATAAACTATTTGAGGCTTGTTTATTCATTTTATCACAATCTTTTATAAGATAAATTCTATAATTACCTTCTATACTAGATAAATTAAAATCTTCTTGTAATTCTAAAAGTTGCTCTTTTTTGATAACTGAACCATCAGGTTCTATAATTTTGAATTCTGGATAATTACCGTTATCTATTCTAGAACAAATGCTACATCCTCCACATTTAAAATGATCTTTTTGTACAAGATGATCTTTACAAAAAATAAATTTAATAATAGAAATTACAAAATCAAAAGCCTCCGTATAGTTATTAGCATCAAACAAATAAGCATGAGACAAATGATCATTCAAAACAGAATTTTTAATAACCTGATAAACAAAAGGCTGACAATTTTCATAATTATTTATCAATTTTCTCACCTGCCCTAAAAAATCATTGAAAATAAAAACAAACAAAAAACAGCTGAAACATCAAACAATGACACAAGTAAAACTGTAAAGAAATTAATAGGAATAATAAAATTTAAGAAAATACCAAAATTGTTAAAAGAATAAATTAACAACACTGATATCACAATACGTTTCATAAAAAATACAAGATTATTCAAATTTCTCACCCATTAAACACTATGCTCAAAAAATCATTAATTAACGTTCTTTCGTTCATCAATTGCCAATTCAAGTGTTAATGCATCTATATATTCCATATCAGTACCAATTGGAACCCCAATTGCCAATTTAGAAATTTTAACTTCTAAATTCAAATCATTAATTATTTTTTTTATGTATTGTATAGTAGTTTCTCCTTCAATATTAGGTTTTAACCCAAAAATAATCTCTTTAATTTCACCAAATTTAAGTCTATCAATTAAATTAGAAAGATTAATATCATCTGGTCCAATTCTCTCTATAGGAGATATCAAACCATTTAAAATATGATACATTCCTTTATAAACACCAATTTTTTCAAACAAAAAAACATCTTTAGGGCGTTCTACAATCAAAATTATCTCCGAATTACGTGTAGAATCAGAACAAATTGAACAAACATTCCCTTCGGAAATGTTTCCACAAACTGAACAATAGCAAATTTTATCTCTAAATTCAAGTAAAGCATCGGAAAATTCGGACAATTGATCCTTCGAAAAATCAAATAAAGAAAATCCTAATCTCTCAGCTGTTTTTGTACCAATTCCTGGAAATTTTTTAAAATTATCAATAATTTTTTTTAAACTATTAGGAAACATTTACATCATACCTGCTAACCCTGAACCATATTTCTCAAATCTTTTTTCTTTATCCTTATCAACTTTTTTTTCAGCCTCTTTAAATGCCACTACAATCATATCTTCCAATAAAGAAATATCATCTTTGTCAAAAGAACTTTCATTACTAATATTTACTGAAATAACGTTTTTATTTCCATCTAAAACAACAGTAACAAGCGAAGATTTTCCTTCATAATGAGTTTTTGCTAACTCATCTTGTTCTTTTTGTAATTCCTTTTGCATTTTTTGTGCTTGTTTCATTATTTGTTGAATATTCATTTTAAATCACCTTTCCTTTAAAAAAATTAATTATTCATAAGAAATTATACTATTTCCAAAAATAGAAACAATTTTTTCCAAATCATTATCCTCGAATTGAACTTCTTTTGTCTTATTTAAATAATCAACATTATCATTTTCCTTAATATAATTATATTTATAACCACTCTTCAAATTATTTATATATGTCTTTTTTTCTAGGTTCCACTCTTCCTCAGACAGAAAAAAAATTTTATAATTCGTTTTACTAATTTCATAAATTAATTCTTCAATAAGATTAATATTTTCGAACAATCTGTCTAATAATGAACTATACTCCACCTTAAAAATTACATCACTCATTCCAACAACCATTATATCAACATCATTTAAAAATCCAGCAATAAAACTATACCTAGAATTTTCGATAGAAAAGTTCTTAATTTTACTCCAAATATTCAAAAATTCTTCTTTTTTAACCTTAGAAGCCGAAAAAAACGCATTATTAACTCTAATTTTTTTCATTTTTTCAATATTTTCTTTAGATAACTTACTAACTAAAACATTTTCTTCTGCTTTACTACCAACATTATTTTTTTCGATCTTACTTGTTTGAATTTGAGCATTTTTAGAAAAATTCGATCTCGAAAACCTAACAAACTCAGTAATTAATAAAATTTTTTGACAAGAAGACATTTTCATTTTTAACAATAAATCATTCAGAAATAGAATTAAATCATATAAAATATCTTCCGAATAAAGCAAAGATAATTTTTTTACAATATCATTTCTTTCTACTATATTAGAATCAAAAATAGAAGTTACACTAAAATTTAAAATACTACTAATAAATGATATTAAATCTTCAACAAACCTAACAAAGTTTTTTCCAGTTTGATCCAATTCATCAAAAAAAACAATCATACTTGTAAAATTATTATTTAAAACATATGTCAATAAATTAAAAAAATCTAAATAAGAAGCAACACCATTCAATTTATATACATCATCAAGAGTTATTTCTTTATCATTAAAAGAAGCTAATTGATCCAACATATTAATTGCATCTCTAAGCCCTCCATCTGAAAGTCTAGAAATTTCATACAAAACTTCATCATTTACTACTATTTTTTCCTTAGAAGATATAAATTTTAATCTGGAACAAATATCTTTTATAGAAAATTTTAAAAATTGAAATTTTTGACATCTCGAAACAACAGTATTCGGGATTTTAAAAAATTCTGTAGTTGCTAAGATAAAAATAACATGCGCTGGCGGCTCTTCCAAAGTTTTCAATAAAGCATTAAACGCTTGTGTTGTCAACATATGAACCTCATCAATAATATACACTTTATATTTCCCATAACTTGGAACTAAATTTACTTTATCCCTAAGATTCCTAATTTCATCTACTCCATTATTCGATGCGGCATCAATCTCTACTATATCACTACTATTATCAAAATTTTTACAACTCTTACAAATACCACAAGGAATTCCATCAGAACTTAAATTTCGACAATTTATCATCCTAGCAATTATTTTTGCTGACGATGTTTTTCCAGTTCCCCTAGGCCCAGAAAACAAGTATGCATGTGATAATCTATCATTCAAAATCTCATTTTTTATTACAGTCACAATCTCATTTTGACCAACTAAATCATTAAAATTACTTGGTCTATATTTTCGATATAAAGCAAGATAAGCCAAAAACACCACCACCTTGACTAGAAACATTATATCATAAAATTAAAAAAAATTCCATATAATTCATAGAAAAAGCAAAAAACAAACGTTCGTTTTAATGATGTTATACACAATTCTTTTTAATATAACCACAATTAATCAAAATATTATATCTGTAATAATTGCACAAAAAAAGTGCACATAATTATCTTTGTTAAGGCTGCTACCTTCCAGTCCTGACCTATTTCCAAAAATAGATTATTGCACTTTAATAAGTATAACAAAAAAAAGATCACAAATCAACAAAAAGTTATAAAAAAGGTAATAAATTTTAACTGATGTAGATTTTTATTGAAAGTGCACAATTAATGTGCAATAAGTTTTAGAAACATATATAATATCTTCTTAAGCAATT
>CAKPLX010000023.1 GCA_934167785.1 uncultured Bacilli bacterium | reverse complement strand
CAAATTGCTTAAGAAGATATTATATATGTTTCTAAAACTTATTGCACATTAATTGTGCACTTTCAATAAAAATCTAGATTTTCTTTTTGTTATGTGGAATAATTGGATTTTTTTCTTTTATTTTTCTTATTTTAGTGTATAATAAATTTAAGGATGTGATATAAATGGAGATTAGGGAATTATATTTAAAAGATTATGTTGGTCAATCAGTTGTTGTTCATGGTTGGATTCGTAGTCACCGTAAGCAATCTCATTTTGGTTTTATTGATTTAACAGATGGTACTTGTTTTAAGAGTATTCAAGTTATTTATGATGAAAAATTATGTAATTTTGGTGAAATTAGTAAATTACTTGTTGGTTCAAGTATAGAAGTTTCTGGAAAGATAGTGGCTAGTTCTGGAAAGCAGAGTTTTGAATTACAAGCAGAGAAAGTAACGGTAATTGGGATTAGTGATGAGTCTTATCCTATTCAGCCAAAACGCCATACACGTGAATTTTTGAGGGATGTTGCTCATTTGAGAGCAAGAACTTCTTTATTTCAAGCAGTTTTTCGTATTCGTAGTGTTGCTGCAATGGCAATTCATACTTATTTTCAAGATAGAAATTATGTTTATTTTCATGCGCCTATCATTACAGCGAGTGATTGTGAAGGAGCAGGAGAGATGTTTAGGGTAACGACACTTAATTATGAAGATAAAAATCAAAATGTTGAAGATGATTTCTTTGGGAAAGTTACTGGTTTGACTGTGTCTGGTCAGTTAGAGGCTGAAACTTTTGCTACTGCTTTTTCAAAATGTTATACTTTTGGTCCTACTTTTAGAGCGGAGAATTCTAATACTAAAATTCATGCTTCAGAATTTTGGATGGTTGAACCTGAGGTCAGTTTTTGTGATTTAGATGGAATTATGGATATTGAAGAAGAATGTTTGAAATTTATTGTTTCTTATGTTTTAGATAAATGTGCTGATGAGATTGAATTTTTAGATAAATTTGTGGAAAAAGGTTTGAAAGAAAAATTAGAAAAACTTGTTGGTAGTAATTTTGTTCGAATTACTCATGAAGAGGTAATAAAGATTTTAAAAGAAGCTTCTTGTAAATGGGATTTTGAACCAGAGTATGGAGAAGATATTGCTAAGGAACATGAAAAATATATTACTGAATATTTTGGATGTCCAGTATTTATTAAAGATTGGCCTAAAGATATTAAAGCTTTTTATATGAAGCAAAATGAAGATGGAAAGACTGTTCGTGCAGTGGATCTGGAAGTTCCTGGTGTTGGAGAATTAATTGGTGGTTCAGAAAGAGAAGCTGATTATGATAAATTAGTTTCTCGAATGAAAGAATTAAATATGAATATTGAAGAATTGGATTGGTATCTTGATTTGAGAAAGTTTGGTACAGTTCCTCATTCTGGGTTTGGAATTGGCTTTGAGAGGCTTCTTATTTATTTAACGGGTGTTGATAATATTAGAGATGTCATTCCATATCCTAGAACACCAAAGTCTTGTGATTTTTAAAAAAATACTTATTTTTAGTATGGTTTGTTGTTAGAGATTATACTAAATTAAAGTATTTTTCTTTTTCCAAAAATTGTTATTATGAAAATATTTTTTTTGGATATATTAATAATGATTGGAGGGAAGAAATGAAAAAAATATTAGTTTTTTTGGGAATATTATTAGTGATGTCTGGTTGTGCAGAGAATACTGAAAAGTTATCTTGTGATAGTACTACAACATCTAATGGCGTAACAACGATGACTCGTTATGATATTGATTATCAGAAGGATGATGTAAAAAAAGTTACGATTACGTATGATTATACACAAGATACTACTGGAAATACTACTACTAATGATGGTAATACTACAAATGATACTAATAATACTGCAACACAAAGTCGTGAAAAGCAAGATGGAGTAAATTCTGATTCTGATGGTTTGACAGAAGAGAATGATAGTGATAAAAATTTAAAATCTGATGATGTTGTAGATGGTGTTGTAGGAGATGCAATTGATGGAACTGTTGATGGTGTTACTAATACTATCTTGGATTTGGCAGGTATTCGTACAACTTTAGAAAATCAGATGAGTACTTATAATAATATTAAAGGTTTTTCTTACAAGGTTGATAAGAATACTGATAATGAGTATAAAGTTATTTATTCTATTGATATGGATAAAATTAGTGATAATGATTTATCTCGCTTTAATATTCCAACGAGAGATTTTTCTGATTTGAAGAAAAATTATCAAGATCTTGGATATGCTTGTAAATAAAAAGTTCATTAGGTTTTCTAATGAGCTTTTTGTTTATTCAATTGTAACATTTCTTGATGCTGTTTTTGTGATTATTTCTCCAGTATTAAGTTCGTAGGCTACTTTATAGGTGATTTTAGTAGTAGTACTAGTTAAGTTATTTATTGCTTTTTCTAGATCAGATACTGTATCATATTCTTTTCCATTAACGGTGTATGTAATTGTGCAATTTTGTTGAACATTTTTATTATTGTAAGTGATAGTGATTCCCTCTTCTGTATAAGAACCTGCTGCAATTGTTTTATTACCACCAATAACGGTAACTTTTAGATCGCTTGAAGTAGTATCATCGTCGTGTCCTTTTAGAGAAATATTTGCACTAACACCATTTGATGCATTATTTTTGAAGTTACGGTATTCTGCTTTAACTACTAATGCAGTGGTGTTACTTGAGCCGTGGTAAGTATAATTTTTATCAGTAGTAAAGGCAATAAAGTTTAGACCAGATGCTGTTTTTGCATAAATTCCGTATCCTAAGCCTCCTAGGATATCATTATTGTAAGATAGTCTATCTTGAACAAATTTACTGGTACTATTTCCAAAAACAGATTGACTAAAATATTTAGTTAAGTATTCTTGGCTTACGACGTCTGGAGTTTTATATTCCCAAGTTAATTTTACATTATTTCCAGTAGTGGTAGCTTTTAAATTGGTTACGTCATCAAGTTTAGCAAATCTTTTTGATTCTTCAGTTGGTTCCGTTCCTGAGATGAAGTATTCTGTTTTGATTAGTGCTTCTGGCGTGTATTGGCTTGGTTTAGCGGCTGGCCAAGTTTCTGATTCAACTTGTGCTTGAATGACACTTGATGGTTGATTGAATTTTTCATTTGTTACAGGAATTGTTTTCATAATTGCTGACATTAAATTATCTTTTGGAGCACTAGCGGAATTATAATATTGGCTAGAGATATCTTTGAATGAGTATCCATACCATAGAGCGATGGAATATTGTGGAGTATAGGCAACTGTCCATAGATCATTTACAGCACTTCCTGGTAATTTTTTTGCTTTCATTGTGGCGTCATCAAAGTTTGATGTTCCTGTTTTTGCAGCAACGGTACCTCGATAACTGGAAGTTCCACCACTAAATCCGTAGTGTGCAGCATATTCTAGAACGTTAGTAATTAGATAAGCAGTTGAATCTTTCATGGCTTGTGTTTTTTTATTTTCAAATTCTGTTGTTTTACCATTGCTACGATAGGTGATTGATTTTACTGTATATGGTTCTGTGTAATATCCACCATTGGAAAATGCTGCGTAGGCACCTGCCATTTGAGTGGTTGTAACACCTGGGTCTAATCCACCAATGGCGTAGGATTCATAGGCTACATGGTCTTTTAAACTGATTCCTAATCCTTCGACGAAGTTTACAATTTTTTTATTTCCTACATCTTTTTGTACAGTTTGTAGTGCTTTTACAGCGGGTACATTTCTTGAAATACTAAGTGCATCTCTTAAGGTCATAAGACCTTTATAACCGGAGTCCCAGTTGTTAAATGGGGTTCCATCCGTGTATTGCCAAGCTTCGTCGGTGAATAATTGGTAAGTAGAGAAATTATCATATTCAAATCCTGGAGCATAGGCGAATACTGGTTTAGCAGTTGAACCTGGTTGTCTTTTTTCTTGGGTAGCATAGTTCCATTCTCTTTCACCTGTTCGATTTCTTCCTGCGCCGATTGCAGTAATTGCTCCTGTTTTGACATCTACAATGGTAATTCCAGCTTGAACTTTATCATCTTTCCATTTATATCCTTCTCCGGCTAAAATTTTGTTAATTCCATTTTGGATGCTGGCATCCATAGTGGTATGAATTTCCATAGATACCAATGCAGGATCTTGTTTTGTTTTCT
This sequence comes from uncultured Bacilli bacterium, assembly GCA_934167785.1. Next base: position 12,923 of record CAKPLX010000023.1, on the reverse strand, counting down.
TTATGACTTCAGATACTACTGTATCAATAAAGCCTTGGTAATTGTTTGCTTCGCTTGTTCCAACTAATAAAGAAGTAATATCAATAGATGCTGCTATATCAGCTTCCTCTTGTGTGATATAACCGTGTCTTACCATTAGTTTTAAGACTGTATTCATTCTTTTTTTCGTTCTTTCGGGATTTTTGTATGGGTTGTCACCATTAGGGGATTGAAATAATCCGGCTATGATGGCAGCTTCTGGTAAGCTAAGTTGTGAAACAGATTTTCCAAAGTAATATTTGCTAGCTTCTTCAACACCGTAAACATTTCCACCAAGCAAGCTATCATTAACGTAGAATTCTAAAATTTCTTCTTTGGTGTATTTCTTTTCCATGAAAAATACAGAAATATAGACATCTTTAAATTTACGAATGATTCCTTCGATACCATTTCTTTCGGTTGAAGTTAAGTTATTTTTTACGACTTGCATGGTTAAGGTAGATGCTCCACCAGCACTAGAATTTCCTAAGACTTGACCAATTGATGCTTTTAGGAATCTTGCTCCATCAACACCGTTATGTTGAAAGAATCTAGAATCTTCGGTGGCTACAATTGCATCAATTAGAACTTGAGGTAGTTTATCATATGTAATAGATTCTCTTTTTTCCATTCCAAGTTTGCCAATGATATTGTTATCTTTGTCATAAATAATCGTTTGATCTTGGTTCGCTAGGGCATTTGGATCAAATTCTCCACAGCTTGCTACAATATAGATGCAAAAGGCAAAAGCAGTGAAAATACCAATGCAACAAAGAAAAATAAAAAGGCTAAGTAATTTTTTCCACCATTTTCTTTTTTCTTTTTTTGTTTTTGGATTGTTTTTATGTTGCTGTTGTTTTTCTTTTAGAGTTAGAGTACTTTTTTTCCTTTTTTTGTTAATTTTTTTCATTTTTGTCACTCCCTTTATTTTCAATTATTTTGTCAATAATTTTGATGTAATCTAATCGTGGTGAGTATTTTAAGTCAATGGTAAATGCTTTTTCTTTAAAATATTCTAGAGGAATTGATTTTCTTGTTGTATTTTTTACGAAGTCAATTAAGTCTGTTCCTAGTAGTAAAAAGGTTAGATTGATTGTTGCGAATCTAATAATTAGAAAAGATATTCCATTGTGATAGATTACTTTTTTGATATGTTCTAGTTGATGTTTATGGATGTTTGATATAGGAAAACTTGTTTTGTTTTGTGTTTCTTTGGCGTCAAATTCTAAATATTTTCCTTTGTATATTCCAGTATAATCTAGTGTAGAAGGTTCGTTGAAGTAAGCTTCTTTAATTTTATTTTTGGGATATTCTACTTGTACTACTTGGATTGGGGTTGGTTTTTTATAAACGAGTGCAATATTATGAATTTTATAGTATTCATTGGTTTGATTAATATCACTTTCTAATGTCATTCCTCTGTTGGCATAGATGTTATTTTTAAAGTAACTTTGTAATCTCGTAAAATTCACCACCTTTTTTTCATTATACTATAAATGGTTTAATTTTACTATATTTTATAGTTTTAGCTATTTTTTTATGTCAATCTTGTGTAAAGCTAGTTTTTTACTTACTTTTTATTCTTTAACATATATTTTAGTATGAAAAAGTATTTAAAAAAAAGAAAAAATATTTCTTTAGTTACGATTTTGGTTTATTTAATTTTTTTTAGTTTTGTTGGATCTTTTGCTTTTCTTTATTCCTTTAATAAGAGATTGGGACCAGGGTTAATTCAATGTGCAGTAGATGAGGTAGAAAAGTTAACGGTTTTGGTTTTAAATAGGGGAGTAAAAGAGTATTTGACCGATCATGATCGTGGTGATTTACTTGATATTGTTAGAGATAATCAGGGGGAGATTGAACTTGTTCGTTATGATACGAGAAAGTTAAATGAAGTTACGATGGATCTTACCTCAATAATTACAGATGATATGAAGGAGTTGGTAGCCGGGAATTTTGAGAAATTAGGTTTAAATCAAAATTCTTTATTGTTAATGGATGATGGGGCTTTAAAAGATAATGGGGGAATTATTTTTTACATTTCGATGGGAAGTGTTACAGGGAATAGTTTACTTGCTAATTTAGGTCCAAAGATTCCTTTGAATTTGAGCGTAGTTGAAAATGTTGAAAGTGATGTTCATACAAAAGTTACCAATTATGGGGTAAATAGTGCCATGATTGAAGTATTTGTTGATGTTCGCGTTTATTTTGTTATTCAAATGCCTTTTATGTCCAAGAAAATTCAAGTGAAACATTCTATTCCGCTTACTATGGAAATTATTCAAGGAGGTATACCAAATTATTATTTTGGTTCGTTAAAGGAAGCAAAAGTGGAAAATAATATTCAATAAAATTTTTCATTCGTTTATTTTCATTATGAAAGTTAATTTTTGAAAAGTTTTATTTTTTTATTTGAAAAGTATTTAATAATATTGAAAAAAATGGTATTATATAAGTAAGATATGGAGGGTAAGATGGATTATAAGAATTGTATGTATGTTAAAATTTTAGTTTTCTTTCTTTTGCTGATTGGATATAATTTCCCATTTTTAGTAAAAGCAGATACTTGTTCAGATGATGAACTTGTAAAAATGAAAGTACTTGCAAATAATATTTCTGTGCATTATGAATATTTGGATGCAGATGATGAAACATTAGATTGGGGAAATACGATTCCTTATGGATATAATTATGCGATTACAGTTTCTGGTCTTAGTGAAGGGATGTATTTTGAAAGTAGAGGAGATGTTAATCATCAATTTTCTTATTCTAGTACAAAAGATGGAACTATTACTTACTATATTCAAGATGAAGGGTCTGGATTGACTTTGAAATTTTATTCTGAAAGTTGTTATACTAAATATGCAATTAGAAATATAGAAATTGATTTACCTATTTTTAATACTTATTATAATACTTCTGAGTGTGAAGAATTGCGAGGACGTAAAATTAAGGTAGATGTTTGTCAAAAGATGATATCGAAGAATTTGATAAAAAACAGAGCAGATTTTTATCAATCTATAGATAAATATTCTCAAAAAGAAAATCAAAAGATGAGTATTACAGATAAGATTAGATTTTGGCTTCATCAACCTTATGTCATTATTGGATTAATTTTTGGTGGAGTTATTTTGGTTTTATTAATTGTTATATTTATCGTTAAAAGGATTAAAAGGAGTCGATTAGATTGAAAAAGATATTTAGTTTTTTCTTATTTTTCTTTATTTTAGCTGTTCCCTTTGCAAAGGCTGGGACAACAGCCACTGATTTTAAGATTAGTTATGATATTTCAAACTTTTTTGTTACTACTGAAAAAATTCATTTTGAAGGTTTTTCTTTTTTAGATCATATGGATAATTATGGCGGAAAAAATATGAGTACGTATATTGCCGCATACACTGGGGATTGGGACAATGAATGGGTGAAGCCAAGTAAATGTAATAATAGTGGTAAGTGTTATTCAAAACAAGTGACGGTAACGGATAAGTATGATTTATATTTTATTCGATGTATTAGACCGGCCTGTACAACAGAATTACAAGAAAAAAGGATCCGTAATTTAGAATCTGGTGCTGAAAAATATGAATCTATGTCATGCACGGAGCCAGGAAGTGAAAGTGGAGTATCCTATCCGAATAGTCATTGTGCTTACCATAATGTTGGATTTACTATTGATTTGAATTTTGATGACATTAAAAATAAAATTAGGAAAGATCAAGCAACTGTTCATTTTAGAATTATTACTAAAGCTAAAAGTGAGGTTGGTGAGGGACATGGTCAAAAAAAAGATAGTTCTGATATTGGTATTCTTTCTAATTCTTGTAAATCTGTTTTTGGAAATACAACGTGTCGAGAGAATAGAAACTATAAAACTACTTATAAAGTCCCTAAAACGATTTCTGGGCAAGGATATAATATTATTGTTAAGGAAAAAAGGGTAAGATCTATTACTCTAGGAGGGCTAAGTGATGAAGTAATATTTACGGCTGGTAGTGCTAGTGGATCGTGGAAAAATGAAAAAGCAGGAGAAGATAGTTATGCTAATAATTTGAGATCCCAATATTTTAATCTTGGAAAGAAATATAAAGTAACAGATGTCACGGAGTTTTTAGATGGTTGGAAAAACTGGAAGGGTGATGGGTACGTTTCCGGCAGACTTTTTAAATTGGAAGGTAATCTTGAGAATGATGCAAATGATTACGGCTGGGGGTGGAGTGCTTGGGTAAAGTCATCAGGTGATTTAAAAATGACAATTGATGATAAAGTTGATGAGAGTTGTACTGGTTGTTCTTGTAATGACAATCAAATTGTGTATTGTTATGGTGGAAATTGTAATTATAATCCAAGTACTTGTGTAAGTACTTCCCCTTCAATTGAAAACTTGAGTACGAGTACAAATAGTGGAAGTCATACTTCTTGTTCTTCTGCTGAAGATATTAAGGTTTCTAGTGATGGCCTTTTAGAGAAAGTATATTGGTTAAATATTAAAAAAGATTTGATTGATGAAAGTTTAGAAAATAATTCTGTTAATTATGTTACTTCTTCTGCAATGAATAGTGGGGCTAATATTACGAATAAGTTAGTTTTAGATGGAAATTTTTATTGGTTTCCTATTACATTAAAAGCTTTAGTTAATTATGAACAGACTTTTAATTTAAAATTAAATTTTTCTGATGGTGAATTGAAAATTAGTTCTGGAAGATATTTTCCGTTTTCGTTTGATTATAGTACTTCTGTTTCTACTACTGGATATAATGATAATTATGATACTTCTAGTAATGAGAAAGCTGGTACTTCTTCATATAATACATATCAACCAAGTTATCTTTTTGAAGTAGTTAATCCAGTTAATGGAGAGGTTTCTTATCGAAATATCCGTATTGCTTTAAAAGAGGGGGATAAAATTTTTAGTAGTTTTTATTGGCCGTCTGCTACTAATTATGGGTCTCAGTTGTTTAAAGATATTGCTTCTACTGCTAGTGTTGATTTGAATAATGATCAACGTAGTGTAAATGTTACTTTTCCAGATACAAATAATATAAATCAAACAAGAAATGATGTGGGCAATTTTAATTGCTCTAGTATCTCTGAATGTAATTATAGAATAAAACAAGCGTGGCTTAGTAATACTGGTGATGGAAAAATTATTTATGGTGATAAGGTAGCCGGCTATGATATTACTAATGGGGATCAGAGTTTGTATTACGTTTCTCCAAATTGGAAAACTAATCAGCTCTTTACATTTTCAATTAATGCCTCTTTTGGACTTCCTAAAACAAAGTTTAGTTATAATGCAACTTGTTCTTTAAAACTTGTTACTAATGAAATACATGATTATGTTAAGTACCGTTCCATTGATACTTCTAATCCTTTTCCAAAGGGTAATATTCCCAAAAATTGGAAACAGTATATTGATACGGTTGGTAATTTGAATCGAATCGAAAGTAATCCATTTGAAGCAGAAAAAATTAGTTATCAAACGGAGTTTATAAAAGACAAAAATAAGTTTAGTAGATTTAAGAGTGAATATGGTGATTATTTTTCTTATGGTGATATGAAAAGTGATGGTAGTGGCTCTAGTAGAATTATAACAAGTGATTTATTTAATAAAATTACTAGGACTCATTGCAAGGCTGGAGAATGGAGCAGTTCTTGTGATAAGTGATACGATATAGACTGTGGAGGTGTTTTTAATTGAAGTATGCTTATTTAAGTTTAGGAATGACGTTAGTTGGGATGCTTGGTCTTTCGTTTATTACTTATTTTCAGAATGTTACAGTAAATAATGAAAGCGAGTATTATGTTTTAAAAGAATCTGTAGAAGCTGCTATGTATGAATCTATAGATATTAGTTATTATATGGCGAGTGGAAATTTAAAAATTATGGAGGAAAAGTTTGTAGCAAATTGTACTAGGAGATTTTTTGAAAGTATTCAAGGAAATGGGAAAGGTTATTCTTTACAGTTTTATGATATTATGGAAAGTCCTCCAAAAGTTAGTGTGGTTGCTATTAGTAAAACAGATAATTATCAATTACAAGTTAACTCAACTGTTTCTAGTTCTAATATAGAAAATGGTTTGAGTGGAATATTGGAATTTGACTCTAATGATGGGGATGATTTAAATTTAAGACAGGAAAATTAAGGTATAGTTGAATTTTACAAATAGACAAAAAAAATTTTAAAGTTCTTTTTGTATGAAACTGTTTCAAAAAATCTAAAAAAATGCTATTATATTATTAAAGTATGGAGGATGTTATGCTAGAGAGAGTTAAAGTTTTTAATTACTTTAAAATTTGGATTTTCTTTTTTCTTCTTTTCTTTCCTACTTTAGTAGAAGCTGATATATGTTCGGATGAGGAAGTTTCGAGGTTAAAAGTACTTGCTGATCGTGTTTCTGTGCATTATGAATATTTAGATTCCAGTGATGAAACGTTGGATTGGGGAAATACGATTCCTTATGGGTATAATTATGAAATTACGGTTTTAGGGATGAATGATGGACTAGTTATTGCTAGTGATGATGATGATGATCAAGAATTTGATTATTTAGATAGTATTGATGGAAATATTACTTTTTATGTTCAAAATGGCAGTGGAAGTCTTTCTTTAAAAGTATTTTCGAGAGATTGTAGTACTTCTTTAGCATTACGAACAATGACTTTATCGCTACCTGTTTTAAATGATTATTATTATACTGTTGAATGTGAAGCTATTCGTGATAAAAAAATAAATTTAGAGGTTTGTAATCGAACGGTACCTAAGGACTTTAAAATTAATAATACTGAATTTTATGATATTGTTGGAAAGTATTTAAATCCAGAAAAAAAATCCGCTAATAATTTAATGAAATTTTTTTCAGATTGTTTTTCTAATTTTTATCTTATTTTGGGGATTATTATTGTTACGGTAGTCGTAATTTTTTGCGGAATTAGGCTTTTTATGAAAAGGAGGAGACTGGAATGAAAAAAATTTTTTCTGTCTTTGGAATTATTCTTTTTTGTTTTTTATCTATTAATTGTGTTTGTGTTGATGCTGAAGAAATTAATAATAGATACGAAAAAGCTAAGAGTGCAACAGATTATAAAATAAGTTATGATATTACTAAATTTAATATTAGTAATAATAGTAACAATGAGGATGTAATTAGTATTGAAGGATGGTCTGCGTTATCTCATATGGATAATTACGGTGGTTCAAGAGGAAATATGAAAACTTATATCATAGCTTATATTTCAAATGGTGATAAATACTGGAATGATTCTGGGGTAAAATATAAAAAATATCTTACTAGTTTTACTGGAGATGGTGCTTATGATTTGTATCCTCTTCGATGTGAGTGGTCTTCTAATAATGATGCTTGTAGTAGTGAAGCATGGAACAATGTTAATAATTCTTTAAAAAATAATAAAAAAATTCTTTATGGGAATAAATGTAGTGAGGATGGAACTGTTAATGGAGTCTATTATCTTGGGTCTCATTGTGCTTATTATAATTTAGGATTTAGAGTATCAATAAAGGTTAATGATATTATTAAAGATTTGGATATAAAAGAGACTGCTGATGTTAAATTTGCAATTCAAACGCAAGTATGGTACGGCAAGACACTTGCTAAAATAGATTTAACTGATAGAAATTTATCTGGAAAGCCAAAAGCTTATCGGCAGGATTCGGCTAATATTGGACTTGTATTAGATGAAAATCAGAACAATGGTGATTGTAGTATTTATGGTAATTCTTGTGTGGAGGGAAAGGAATATCGACAATCAGTTAAATATTCTGATGTTGATGAAAAATTTGATCGAAAAATTATTGTTTCTGGATTAAGCGATATAGTTAAATTTACTGCCGAAAATGCATATGAATTTGCAGATAATGGTACTACTTATCGAAATTATATAAAGGATGGATTTGGAAATGTTATTAAATTTTCACCGAATGCTAATTATCAGATTTTGCAGATTGGTCCACGCCAAGATTATTCAATGAGAGCTGGATTAGTTAAAAATGTTCGAAGATTTCGATTAAAAGATATAAGTAGTGGAGCAATTGCTTGGGGTTATTCTTTTTGGACAAAATCGACTGGTAATTTTTCACTGAAATTGGATCCTATTCCTCAATATGTTCCTCCATGTCTTGATAATTGTGTAGGTTCAAATTGTCAATATGATGATAAAGGTTGTCCAATTGCTCCTAGGGACTTAGAAAAAGTTTCGTGTGAAGCTATAGAAAAAAGTGGTTGCCAAAGTGTTTCTTTTGGTGAAGAAGATGGTACTTGTAGTAAGAGTGTTTCAAATAGTGATTATTATTATAGGATATCAGCTACTGAATTAGCAAAGAAAATTACAGGGTATACATTTGCTGCATCAAATACTAAAGTAATTAGGAATGGAGACTATTACTATGTACCAATTAAATTAATAGCTAATGTTACTTATAGTCAAACGGCGGCTTTGAAATTAAGTAACCAATTTAGTGATGGACAAATTGTAACATCAGGACGATCGTTTAATTTTGATTATCAATATACAGTTTCTTCTTCTTGGAATTATAGGGGAGTTTATGATATTAATACTAGTGCGAATAATACTTTTGGTTTTGTTGAGTTTAAATTAAAAAAAGTTGGTAGTAATAAGGTAAAAGATTTTAAGATTTTTGCTTTTCTTGGAATTGGGGATGAAGTTTATATTAAGAATGGTTCTAGCTTTGAAAAGTATGGGGATTATAATTTAGAACTTTACAAACAAATAATTTCACAAAAAGCTAAGAATTCTGCTAAAAATCTGGAAAATAGTCAAAATACTGTGGTTTTTGATGATTCTAATGATAAATCTAAAAAACTTAATGTTTCTACTGCCGGAAATTTTAGTTGTGATGATTATTCTCTGCCTGTAGATCAATGGGAAGCTGGAAGTGTTAGAAAAGTTGATTGTAAATATAAATTGAAGAAAGCATTTTTTTCAAATAGTGGTGATGGAAATGTTCGTTACGACGATGCTTCTTCTGTTTCATATTATCAACTTGATTCTAATAATACAGATGGTTCAAAAAGTTTGTATTATATACCTGTTGACTTGAAAACAGGAGATGCTTTTAAGTTTAATATTCAAAGTAATTCTTTGAGTTTAGTGAGTGGTTTTACTTTTTCTCATTTGGCTACTTGTAAAGTGATAGCTAATAATGAATTTCGTAGTGATAAGCTTGTATATCGTCCAATTGATACTTCTACTCCGTTTCCTAAGGTTGTTAATAATGATGGTTATCCTCAAAACTGGAAGCAGTATATTGAGAGCAATGGTTTGAGTCGAATTACTGATCATTCATTTGAGGTAATAAATTATCAAACAGAATTTATGAAAAGTAAACAAAAATTTAGTACTTTTAAAAATGATTATGGTGATTATTCTTCTTATGATGATATAAAAAAGGATGGTAGTGGTTCTAGTAAAATAATTAAAAATGATTTATTTACGATAATTAATAGAAGTCATTGTAGAGTAGGAGAGTGGGATAGTTCTTGTGATAAGTTACAGTAAAAATAGTATAAAGGAGAGGTTTTAAGTGAAGTATGCTTATTTAAGCTTGGGAATGATTCTTGTTGGCATGTTTGGACTTATATTTATTACGTATTTTGAGAATATTACTGTAAATAATGAGAGTGAGTATTATGTTTTGAAAGAAGCGGTTGAAGCTTCTATGTATGAATCTATTGATGTGAATTACTATCGTCAAACAGGTGAAATAAAGATAATGGAAGAAAAGTTTGTGGCGAATTGTACTAGACGTTTTTATGCGAGTATTAATGGAAATAGTTCTAAAGGATATTCTTTGGAGTTTTATGATATTATGGAGAAACCTCCAAAAGTTAGTGTGAAGGCAATTAGTAATACAAGTAATTATCAATTGGATTTTAAAACGAATGCAAGTTCTGATATTGAAAATAAGTTAAGTGCTATATTAGAATTTACTTCTAGTGGTAATTGAGTAAATATGTTAGAAAAAATAAAAAGGAGGAATAAAAGATGAATTTGACTAGTTCATTAAAGAAGTTTATTAGTAATAAAAATACTATAACAATTATAGGGGTGGTTTTGTGTATTGGAATATTATATATTGGGTATAATTATAGAATTAATCAACGAGTTTCTTTATCAAAGGTTCCTTATGCGAATCAAACCATTCAACCGCGTACAAAAATTACTTCAGATATGGTATCTTTTATGAATGTTCCAGCTTCTTTTATTAAAGGAAGTTATTATTCTAATTCTAATGATATTATTGGAAAGTATGCTAAGTCTGATATTATGATTGCAGAAGGGAGTATATTTTATACTAATCTTTTAACGGATACTTCCAATATTTCTAATTCTGCTTTCAGTAGTGTTAAGAGTAATGAGACAGTTATTAGTTATAAAGTTGATATGGATTCTACTTATGCTAATAGTATGATGCCTGGAGATATTATTAATGTGTATTTGAAGGCCAAAAGTGATGATGATTCAATTATGTTTGGTAAATTTATTGGTAATGTAAAGATTTTAGATGTAAAGAGTAGTGATGGTCAACGAGTTTTTGAAAATACTACTGAATCTAGAACACCAGCGTATATGCTATTTGCATTGCCAGAAGATATGCACTTGTTGTTTAGAAAAGCCATTTATTTAAGCAATAGTTATGAGGTTGAATTAATATTAGTACCAAATACGCAAAAAGTTGAAAAGGATGCTGATGTTTATGTAAGTAGTAAAGATATTCAGGACTTCATTAACGAAAAGACGAAAATGGTATCTGTTGATGAAATTTTATCTAGTACAGAAGATAAAGTTAATACTGAAGATAGTTCTAGTTCTGGAAATTAGGAGAATTTGTGATAATGAAAGGAAGAAAAAAATATGAAAAATTCATTTAATAAGTTTTTGAAAAATAAAAATACTGTAACTATTATTGGCATTCTTTTATGTGTAATTATTTTATTTCTTGGTTATAATACTCGAATTAATCAAAAGGTTTCTCTAACTAGAGTTCCTTATGCTAATCAGGAAATTGAACAAAAAACAAAAATTACTGCTAGTATGATTAATTATATGAATGTTCCAGCTTCTTTTTTGGTAGGAAGTTATTATAATACTGCTGAGGATATAGTTGGTAAATATTCTCAATATAATACTAAAATTGTTGAGGGAAGTTTATTTTATACTGATCTTTTGACAACATCAAATAGTTTACCTAGTTCGGCTTTTCTTGATGTAAAAGATACTGAAACTGTTGTTAATTATAAGGTAAATATGGATTCTACTTATGCCAATAGTATGCAACCTAAAGATATTATTAATATTTATTTTAAAGCAAAAAGTGATGATGGGTCTATTATGTTTGGAAAATTTATTAGTAATATTAAAATATTAGATGTAAAAGACAGTGAAGGAAATCATGTTTTTGATAATGATTCTGGTGATGCTAGGACACCAGCATATATGATGTTTGCGTTGCCAGAAGATATGCATTTATTGTTTAGAAAAGCAATTTATTTGAGTGATAGTTATGGAGTAGAGTTAATTTTAGTACCTAATACTCAAGAAATAAAAAAAGAGGATACTGTTTATGTTAGCAGTAAAGATATTCAAAGCTTCATTAATGAAAAGACGAAAATGGTATCTGTTGATGAGATATTGACTAGTACTAGTGATGATGCTGATACTGTTGATAAAAACAAAAAGGATAATTCTTAGTAGGTGATTTTAGTATGAAAAATGAATTTACACAAGTTGATTTCGGTCCGATACAAGAGTACTTAGATAATGATGATATTACAGATATTTCCTATAGTAATGGTGGACAAGTTTGGTTGAAGTCTCTATCAAAGGGAGTTTATCGAGTTTCTAATCCAGCTGTAAATAATTCTTTTATGGAAAAGATGGCTTTTCAGTGTGCTAATTCAATGGGAAAATCATTTAACATGGCTAATCCATTTTTAGATGCTGAAAGTGCTGAATTAAGAATGAATTTTGTTCATGATTCTATTGCGAAGAATGGGATTGCTGTCTTGATTCGTAAAACGCCTGCTAAAATTCGATTAGAAAAAGATAAAATTATTCAAGAGGATTATATTCGGCTTGATATTCATGATTTTATTTTAAAATGCGTTGAAGGGCATTGTAATATTATTGTTAGTGGTGAAACGGGTTCTGGAAAAACAGAATTTGTTAAGTATATGGCAGCTCATACTAAATATGATGAAAAAATTATTACAATTGAGGATACTTTAGAATTGCATTTGGATAGAATTTTTCCAGAAAGAGATATTGTTGCTATGAAAACAAATAATATTGCCAGTTATGCTGATGTGTTAGTTACTTGTATGCGTCAAAATCCGAGATGGATTTTGCTTTCGGAAGTTCGTAGTGCTGAAGCTGTCATGGCAGTTAGAGATTCAATTTCTTCTGGACATAATATTTTGTCAACGATTCATGCTGATAAAGCGGAGTCTATTCCTAGTCGTCTTTATAGTTTATTAGAATCTAGTATTGATATGGATCAATTTTTGAGGAGCATTCACCGTTATGTACAATTAGGTGTTCATATTAAAGGGTATTATAGCAAAGAACTACAACGATTTAAACGGGAAGTTGCAGAAGTAGTAGAGTTTTACGTTGATGATAATAATAAGCCTGGATATCAAGTTATTTATAGAAGGACTCCAGATGGTAAAATGGAAATTCACAATCCAACTAAATATTTACTTGATTATTTGGAAAGTCAAGGAGTTGTTATGCAACCAGATATATTAGTTAAAGAACAGTTTCACGTTCCTAAAAATATAAATATTCAAAATAATTCTGTTCCATCTAATTTTTCTAATCAAATTCAACGAACGAATGGAATTAATTCGAATGCTATTGGTAATAA
>CAKPLX010000022.1 GCA_934167785.1 uncultured Bacilli bacterium | reverse complement strand
ACAAATTTAACATCAGGCCGAGACATTTTAAACTTATCAACTGCTGCATGAATTGTCAAGGATACGTCATACTGTTCTTCTAAATTATCTCGTCGCTCTGATAAATAATTTAATTTATTTAAATATAATAAGGAGTGAACTTTAATTTCTAATTTTTTTAATTGTTCCTTCATGACCTTCATTGTTTCCGCTTCCGTCTGAATGCCATCATCATATGCTTCCAAATAAGACATCATTACTGTAATAGGAGTTTTAAAATCATGGGAAATATTTTGATACATCTGGTTTTTGTATTCTTCCTGCTCACTCAAATACGTATGCATATCACTAACTGCCCGATCAAGTGTATATAACTCATCACTATAGCGCATATCAGGCTTATGATCATAATTTTCATTCGTAATATTATCTATCTTATCTTTAATTTTTTTAATGCGAACCACCAAATGATTCGACCAAGTCAAAATAAAGAAAGAAACTAAAACAAAAGAAATACCAATAACCCTAAAAATAATCATTAAAATAGATTTTTTCATTCGACTAATATAGCTATCATTTGTAATCGCTATCTTAATCTTACCATTACTAACAGAAGTAACATAATAATAAGTATTTCTTTTATAAATAAACTTTCCATTTTCTTTAGATAAATCAAAACGAGAAAGCAATTTATTCATATCTTTAATATCAATAATATCCTCTAAATTATCAGAGATACTAACCGTATTTGAAGACACAATATATAAATAGGCAACTTCTGTATTCACCGTATTTTCATTAATATCATCTTCACTTTGCAAAAAACTAAGAGGCTGTCTTAAATAATTATAGACATTCGTCTCATAAATTGGAATCAATTTATTAGGTAGAATAATTCCAAGTGACACAACCATAATCCCCAAAATAATCATCCAAACAACAAAAAGTTGTTCCCTTAAATTACTCTTTGTCATGTCAATCTATACCCATACCCATAAATTGTATTAATATTAATATCCGGCATTTTTTTTCTAAGTCTTCGCACCAAATCATCTACCACTCGATCATTACCAAAATAATCATTTCCCCAAATAATATTTAAAATATCATCTCTCGAAAAAGATTTATTTTTATTTGTAACAAACATATACAACAAATCAAACTCTAGTGTTGTTAAAGTAAGCTCATCTTCCCCTTGACTAACACTTCTCTTATCTAAATCAATTGTATAATTACCATAGATAATTTTTTTACTTTCCTTAGAATAAACCCTTTTTATAATATTATTAACCCTAAGAACCAATTCCTTAGGAGAATATGGCTTTGTAATATAATCATCACTACCTAGTTCTAGTCCTATAATCTTATCCAAATCTTTATCTCTAGCAGAAGTAAATATTACTGGCACTTCATCATTTGTCTCACGAATTTTTTTCAAAATATCATAGCCACTAATATCACCACCTAGCATAATATCAAGTATCCATAAATGAGCTTCTATATTTGTATTTTCTATTGCCTCTTCCCCATTTAAATAACAAATAACATTATACCCAGCTTTTTCTAAATAAGCCTTGATTAAAGAATTCAAATCTTTTTCATCCTCAACTAAAACTATCGTTTTCATTTCATCACCACATCCAAATTCTAACTTTTTTGCAAATTAAATAACCACTCTAAATTCATCTATCACCTCGTTTCTTGATTACATTCTAACCAAAGATAATAGAATAAATATCAAAAAATTATGTTAAATTATGGTAAGTATAAATTAATTTTGACTAGACAAGAAAAAGAAAATCTTTCTAACCAAAATAAAGCATAAACAAAATAAAAAATATTACTTTTTAAAATTACGGATCTTTTCCAAAATCTTAATGTATTGATTTAAAAACTTCCATTCATCATCCATCTTAGAAGAAAAAATAGTTTTATCAAAAATTCCCTTCTTTTCATTATTAAAACCAATCAAATAGCAAATAACAATCTCATACTTTTTCCTAACATCATGAATAAACTTTTCCGCCTCATCAGCATAAGTAATTGTATAATTATGATTAATAATTTCCTTTGCATCCATAATATCTTTATCAATCTCTTTAATCTCAATCTGATTCCAATTTTCCATAATCATTTTCTGATGATCAGAATCAATATGTATAAAACTATTTATTGGCTTTTCCTCAATTTCCTTCACCAAATCCTCTAATTTTTCTTCTTCCTTCAAAAATTGTTTCTTCCCATTTTTTGTATCAGAAGTACTTTGTTGTTGTAAATTTTCTTCATTTTCTTCATTAAAAGAAGAAGTATTTTCTACAGTATCTATCTT
Source organism: uncultured Bacilli bacterium (assembly GCA_934167785.1). The sequence goes on along the minus strand of CAKPLX010000022.1, from coordinate 14,810 downwards.
TTTCTTTCCATTTTCCTTATCTAAAGTATCTAATACACTAGACTTAGTTTTTTCTTTTTTCAGATTTTTATTTAAATAACTATCTTGCTTTAAATCTAATATTTTCTGCTTATTTTGCTTACTAAGTTCCTTCATTTCTTCAGAACTAAATGCATATTCGGCAATGGAAGGATCTTTTTTAGAATTCTTTGCAAATTTACTTTTCATTCTACAAACAAATTGATGAATTAAATTATTATCCTCCATAAAACCACCACATCTATATCTTAACACAATAACATCAATAACACAAATAATTTCTTCAAAGTAAAATTTTAATCAAAAAAGTAAAAATCTGTTATAATATTATTAAAAATACCAAAGGAGTGACAAAAGCATGACCAAAAAAAAGAAAAAACAAAAACTACCTAAAGGAATCAGTATTCTCCTCATCATCTTAGCAATTTTCTACAGTATCTATGAAAAGGATATTGATAAAAGTTTTGGACTCCCAGCAAATGAAACAACAGCAAAAGAAATAAGCAGTAATCTAAACATTACTTACTTAGATGTCGGACAGGCAGACTCAATTTTAATTCAAAATGAAGGACATAATATGCTAATTGATGCCGGAAACAATGAAGATGGTCCACTACTTGTTCAGTATTTTAAGGAGCAAAACATCACTAAATTTGACTACTTAATCGCAACTCATCCTCACGAGGATCACATTGGTGGTATGGATGACATCATCAATAATTTTGACATTGAAAAAATTTATATGCCAGATGTAACAACAACAACCAAAACTTTTTTAGATGTATTAGATGCTATTGAAAAAAAGAATATGATATTTAATATTCCTAAAATAAGTCAAACTTTTACACTAGGGCACACACTTTTTCAAGTAATCTACACTGGAAATGATCAAAAAAATTTAAATAATACCTCTATCGTTTTAAAAGCATCATTCAAAAATACATCTTACCTCTTTACAGGAGATGCCACTAGTGATGTTGAAAAGAAAATCTTAAACAAAAATATTCAAGCAACCGTACTAAAAGTAGGACATCATGGTTCAAAATATAGTACCACTACAGATTTTTTAAACAAAGTAAACCCTAAATATGCCATTATCTCCGTTGGTAAAAATAATTCCTACAATCATCCTAATCAACAAACAATCAAAAAATTAGAGCAAAATAATATTGAAATTCACAGAACTGACCAAGAAGGAAGTATTTTCCTAGAAAGTAATGGCAAAAACATAAAAATTACAAGTCACCAAACAAATACAAATGGAGGATAAAATATGAAATATGCACTAGACAGAATCGAAAATAAAATTGCTATTTTAGAAAATATCATAACTGGAGAAAAAAAAGAAATCAGTATTTTCAAACTTCCTCAAAATATTCATGAAGGAATAATACTTAAAGAAGAAAACACCATTTATACAATAGATACAAAAACAGAAGAAGAAAGAAAAAAGATAATTGAAGAAAAATTTAAAAAATTACGCGGCCACTAACCACGTAATTTTATTATACTTCTAAATTATGATAAACCTCTTGCACATCATCAATATCCTCCAAAGACTCAATTAACGCAAGAGCTTTTTCAGTTGCCTCTTCATCCATAGAAACATAATTATCAGGAATATAAGTTATTTCTGACATATTAAAATTAGTATATCCCATTTTTTCTAATCCCTCTTTAACCAAAAGAAATTGATTTGGTTCAGTTGTAATCTCATAACCATCTTCATTTGAAACAAAATCTTCAATTTCTAACTCTAAAACATCTTCCATTAACTTATCTTCTTCATACTCAGAACTAAGAATTAACATTCCTTTTCTTTTAAATAAATAACTAACAGAACCATCTGTTCCTAAATTTCCACCACGTTTTGTTAAAGTACTACGAACAAAAGATGCCGTCCGATTACGATTATCCGTCAAACAATCAATCATAATTGCCATTCCATTAGGACCATACCCCTCATAACGAACACTCTCATAATTTTCTCCGTTCCCTTTTTGAGCAGCTTTATCTATTGCATTTTGAATATTTGATTTGGGCATATTTTCAGCTTTTGCTTTTTCTATAACCATTCTAAGTGCTGCATTATTAGCAGGATCACTATCACCAGATTTTGCAGCAACATAAATCTCTTTAGCCAACTTAGCAAATACTTTACCACGTTCAGCATCAATTGCTCCCTTTTTTCTCTTAATTGTAGACCATTTACTATGTCCTGACATTTTTTTCACCTCTTTTTTTATCTATTAATATTTTAATAATGAAAATTCAATAAGTCAACTCTATTTTAAAATAGTTATTACAAAAATACTAACATTTATCCCGAAATATATTCTAAAATAACAGGTGCTAAAATAATAATAAGAACTAAAGGAACAAAGAAAAATACTGAAATAATACTAATCTTAATAGGAACCTTACTAATAAGAGCTTTTACTTCTAATTTCCTTTTTTCCCTCAAATAATCAAGTTGATTATACAAACTATGAATAATACTACTTCCATATAAATTTGCCTGTGTTAAAGATAAAATAATATTATTAATTGTATCACTAGGAATAGATGCTTGCATATCCTCAAGTGCTTCTGTTAAACTCTTTCCATACTCTACCTCTCGTAAAACTTCCTGAAACTCAGCTACTAACTCCCCAGATGAAGAAGACACTGTCACCTTTAAAGCTTCACTCAAATTTCTTCCTGTTTCTAAAGATAAAGTCAAAATCTCAAAAAAACTAAGCGCCTCCGTTTCCAAAGAAATTTGCCTCTCTTTAATTTTTTTATCTAATAGAAAATAAGTAATTCCTTTGTAATAAAGAAAACTAATCAACGGAGCAATAATAAAACCAATCTTACTCATCACTAAAAAAGTAAGAAAAAGGAGAATCATACCAAAAAAGCGCAAATTCAAAAAAGAATAAACATCCAATTTTGCTGAAATCCCCAATAATTTAATTTTTTTATCTAACTCCATTATTGTTTTTTCACGATATAACTTTTTAGAAAAATAATGTTCTTCTCCTCTCATCTCCTACACCTTTACTTTCATAATTTTATTGAGCAAATAAATATAAATCAAAAACATTAAAGAAATAATGAAAAGCACTAAATATCCTAAACTAGATTTAAACAATGGAGCAAAATAATTAGGACTAATCACATAAATCACCAGTACAAATAAAATAGGTATCCCCATCAAAACTTTTACTACTAAGTTAGACGCTGCTGTAGAATTCTTCAAATCACTCTCTAACTTCTTTTTATCAAACAAAGTTCTTTCAATACTAGAAAATACAGCAACAATATTTCCCCCCGTTTTATTCAAAATTGTCAAACTAGTAGCAATATAATTTGCCTCATCCAAACCAACTCTAGAAGCAAATCTAGAAAAAGCAACATCAACACTAATCCCATAAGTCATATCTTGATAAATTTTTTTAAACTCCAAAGAAATCGGTTTAGGTAAATCATGAGAAGCAACCTCTACCGCCTGTAAAGTACTCTTTCCAGCCTTAAAAGCATTATTCATCACAATAACTGCCCTAAGCATATCATTCTTAACCCTACGTTTAAAATTTTTTCGGATAAAAATAAGATAAATATCATACAAATAATATCCTATAATAAAACTAAATAAAAATAAGATAATACCAATCCTTTTCCCTTGTATAGCAAAAGAAACAGTAACTAAAACAACCATCAAAAAAGCAATAAATAATTTATTTAAAATAAAATAAACACTAGCAACACCAGATTCTACAACTTGCTTTTTATTATAACTATTAGCATACTTTAATAAATAAGGATTTTTTGAAAATTTAGAAAGAATTTGACAATATTTAGCATGAATTTGATCAAATAAACTAGAACTTCCCTCATTTGTAATAGAAAGTGTATAAATTCCTACTCTTTTTTCCATTTTTATTCCTCTTATTATTCGAACAATAAAAAGAAATCCCAAAACCAAAACTATTCCTAAAACAATTCTTGTAACTAAAATCGAATCCAAAAAGTATCACCTCATCTCTAAGTTCTTTATCAGTATTATTTTTTATTTACAAATCTTCAAGACTCCCTCTTCTTTTTTTAAAAAGATCATCTACTTCATTTAAGCCCTTTCTTTTAATCTTGTCGTAAACCTTAGGAATACCTCTAGTTTTTACAAAATCTCCCAAAACAGCACCATCATTAGCTAAACCATTTTGACGATAACCAAATATCTCACGAATTACAATAACCCCATCTTTTAATCCATCTACTTCACTAATTCCTGTAATCTTTCTTCTTCCATCCCCCAAACGATCAATTTGAATAATAATATCAATAGCATTTTCTATATATCCACGCACAGCACTAACAGGAATAGACATCTCATTCATCAAAATCATAGTCTCAAGACGATTCAAAGCATCAACAGAACCATTCGCATGAAGCGTTGTAATAGAACCCTCATGCCCAGTATTCATTGCTTGCATCATATCAAAAGCCTCTTTTCCTCGAACCTCACCAACAATTATTCGATCCGGACGCATTCGAAGAGAGTTTCTCACTAAATCTCGAATTGTAACTTCCCCTTCTCCTTCATAATTCATACTCCTAGTTTCCAAAGAAATAACATGCTTTTGTTTCAATCGAAGCTCTGCTGCATCCTCAATTGTAATAATTCTCTCATCACTACCAATAAAACCACTCAAAATATTAAGTAAAGTTGTCTTCCCTGTTCCTGTTCCTCCACTAATTAAAATATTTAACTTTGCTTTAACACAACACTCCAAAAAAATAGCCATATCATTAGTTAATGCACCCTTTACTAATAAATCATCTATACTTTCCAAATCTTTCGCAAACTTCCTAATCGTAAGAACAGGACCCTTTAAAGACAAAGGAGGAATAATTGCATTCAATCTACTTCCATCTCTAAGTCTAGCATCAACCATTGGATTAGCAGCATCAATCGTTCGGCCCAATGGTTGCACAATTCTTTGAATAGTTCTAATAATATGTTTTTCATTAATAAAAGAAACACTCTCCTCAGGAACAACCTTTCCATCCACTTCAACATAAATTTGATCTGGACCATTTACCATGATTTCAGTAATACTATCATCATTTAATAATTCGGTAATTGGACCATAACCATTAATTTCATTTTGAATTAAATTAAATATATAATTTCTCTGTAAGTAATCTAAATTATAAGTACTAATTGCCCGATCAATCTCATCATTAATATATTGTTCCAATAACTTATCATCCGGAATATTTTCATCAATTAAATTTTGAATAATACTTGTTCTTAATTTATCTAACAAATTTTTATCCGAAAAAATCTCATAATCATTAATATCTTCCACTTTTAAAGGAGCAGGTTTCACTTCAAAAGCATCAATTAGACTCTTCTTGCTCACTATCTACCTCACCACTTTCTAACAATCGTAAAGCTATTTTTTTTAATTTTAAAATATCACCACCATGAAAACGATTAACACTCCTATTCAAAGTTAAAATATCACCATCCAAAACATATTTATCTATATTTTTAATATAAAAACTACTTCCAATAGTATAATCAATATTACACTTTAAAATATTACGAATATCAAATAAAGATAAATAATCCCTTCCTGTATCCCTAGAACAATTAAGAACAACCAAATAATTTTCTTTATCAGTACTCTTAAATATTTGAATCAAATTTCTCATATTTTTCAAATCAATTAAATCATTAGTAACCATCAATAAACTCATATCTACATTATCCATAATCATCAAATTTACTTCATTCATCAAATGATTCATATCAACCAAAATAACATCATATTCTCGTCTTGCAAACTCAAAAATCATAGGAATATACTTGGCTTCAATTTTTAAAGCCACCCTAGGATCCTTTGGACTGGCAAGTACATCAATACCACTATTATAATTACTTACATAATCCTTAATACTACTGTAACGGTTATTAGAAATACTATCAATCATCATATAAATATCCTTTTGATTACGAATATCTAACCAGGTAGATACTCCACCACAATAAAAGTCAGCATCAATAATTAAAACACGCTTTTTCATCATATAGTAAATACCTGCTAAATTAATTGCCATAGTCGTTTTTCCAACTCCACCTTTTACTGACGAAACACTAATAATTTTACCTTTACCACTAGCCATATTATCACCCATTATCTTATTTTATTATATATTTTTTCTCCATCATGAATTGCTCCCTGATATTCTGTTACCACCTTAAATTTAAGAAAACCAAATAAAGAACTAAATAATCCATCAACTTCACTTTGAAGAGCTACATTAACCTTATCATTTTCCTTATTAATCCTATATTTTCCATTCTCAAAATTAAATGCTAGAATTTTTTTTAAAGAAATTTCATCCACCTCATCGTCATGAAGTCCATATTCCAATGCTAAAATAGCAATATTTTCTTGATTATTTTTACACACCAACATTCTTCCACAATCAAAAACCAAAGCAATAATCCCAATTAATATAGGAATAATTAAAATAAATAAAACTAAACTTTGACCTCTATTATTCATCACAAGGAACAATCCTTTCTACTTCTATAGTGCAAGGATTTCCTAATATTCGATGAAGTAATGGATTAATTAACGTTAAATTTTTCTTTAAGTCAACTTTACAAGTACCTTCTTTATACTGACTTTTTACAATATCAATTTTAGGATAATCACTTTTCACTACATCTATACTTTCCCCCTTTTTTAACGACAAAATAATATCTGTACTTTGATTTTCTAATTGATTTTTAGAATACAAAAGATTTCCAAAATCTACAACAACAAATAAAATCAGAAGAAATACTGGCAAAATCAGTACAAATTCAATTAAAGCTTGTCCCTTACGATTCATACCCATCACACTCATCCCTATTATTAATAATATTATATCAAAATTTATTAAAAAAAGAAAGAATTTCTTCAATTCCTTCTAATTTTACTATTTAATACTATAATATGCCTTTACAGCCTTAACCAAAGCATCTCCAATATCACTCATATTATCTTCAATAAATTTTTGATTCTTATAATTATCATGAAAACCAACTTCAATTAAAACGGCTTCCCCTTTTCCTGCACCATTTTCTAAAGAATTACTATAATAATAATACGGCTCCATATGATTCCCCGAAGAAAGACAATAATCCACAGAAAAAGTAGGCGTTATTCCTTTTGCATTATAAAGAGAAAATAATTTTCTACAAAATTGATTAGCTAACTTATAACTAGTAGAACTATCTTGATAATATAAAACAAAAGGTCCGATAGTACTACCATTACTAGCATTACTATGTAACGCAACATAAACCGTTTTTGCACTATTACTCTTACCAATTAACCAATTTACTTGCCGATGTCCGCATGTTGACCATGCATCTCCTTCTGAAGAATCAAAGCAACCATCTCCAGATACAATACTACCACTGGAAGGACTTACATATACCCTAAACCCGCTATTAATAAAATTGGTTTTTACGACATTAGCCAACTGATACATTGATTTTTTTTCAGTATCAAATAAAGAATTTTTTGACTCTGTCTCATTAGATACTTGATGAGAAGGATTAATCAAAACTGTATAACCATTATAAACTTTTAATTTAAAAGAAGCTTGATAACCTCCATCTTCTGTCGTAACTGTAATAACAGCAGTTCCGCTAGTAAGAGCTTTAATTTTACCATTAGCATCCACTGTTGCTATATTAGAATTACTGCTTTTCCAATTAACTTTTTGATTAGTAGCATTACTAGGAGAAATAGTAGATATCAAACTCATAGACTCTCCTACATCTAACTCACCACTCTTTTTATTTAAAGAAACACCTGTTACTGGTTGAACAACACGTACATGACATTGTGCCTTAATACCATTTTTTGCAAGAACAGTAATAACAGCATTGCCAGGTTGAATTCCAAGAAGTTGACCGCTAGAACTAACAGAAACAATTGTTGAATCACTACTTGCCCATGTTAAATTTTTATCTGATGCATCACTTGGAGTAATTGTTGCAACCAAATTTTTCACTTCATTCACACTTAAAATCACTTCATTTTTATTTAAAGAAATTCCAGTTACTGGAACAATAACTGTTACTTTAACAGAAACCATAGCAACATTTCCATCTGATGTGGTAACAATAATTTTCGTTTTTCCGCCATTCAAACCAGTAATCACTCCATTATCATCAACAGTAGCAATTTTAGGATTTTTACTCTCCCAATGAATAATTGTAACACCTTCTCGATCAACTGTAGCAACAATCTTAGTAGAAGTATTTTTTTCAAGAGAAACAGAAGTTGCAGATAACTTAATATTAGCTTTAGTAGCTTCATCAGATAATCGAATAGGAATATTCTTATTATTTAAAGTATAAGTAGCTAAAGCAATAGCATCAGTAATAGAAATAGAATCATCTTGATCTACGTCAGCAGCCATTTTAAATAATTGATCAGAAAAACCATTTCCTTTCCTAACGTCTTTAGCAATCTGAACCATATCAGTAATAGTAGACTTGCCATCCCCATTAACATCTCCATAAACAATTAAAGGATAATTAACCTCTTCACTAGCATCAGCAATAATTTGAATACTACAACCAGTTCCGATATAATCTGACTGACTATCACAAGAATACTCCATCTTTTCCTCATTAGAAACAGCAAAATCAGATAAAAAATTTTTTTTAAGTATTGAAGAAAAACCAGATTTAATAACATTATTTTGAATAACATATCTTTCACTTTTAGATTGAAGTCCATGCAAATAAACGTTACTTCTAACCGTTACTTTCTGCAATTTCTTTGAATCAAAACAAACTAAACCAGAAATTAAAACAACCAATAAAATTAAAAATTTCTTTTTTTTCATTTTTCATGTCCTCTTACTATATTTTTTTTATAATTAATTACAACAAATCCTAAAGAAACCATTAAAATAAATCCCACTACTAAAACAGGACTGCCTGTCTTAGGATTATCTAACACAACATCTTTCTTTTGATCTAATCGATAAATATTCAAATTATATGTTACTAATTCATTTTCATCATCCATATTTTTAATCTTCAAAAGAAATTTATTTTCCCCAACTACTAAATTATTTAATTCCCTCGGACCAAATCCTTCCACATAAGAAAAAGAAGAATCTTTAAGTGAAGCTGCTAAAGAAACACTAGAAACACCATAATCAACAGTAATTGTATAATCTGTAACCCCATCCTTCAATTCCAAATTTTGATCTTCAACAGATATATTTCCTATAATATCAGACACAGATAAAATTTGAATAGAAAAATTTTGATCCAAAACAGAATTATCTTTTACTCCATCAGAAATTAAAATATCAGTTAGCCCAATCTTATAACTATCCCCAGTAGTAGCATTAGGAGCAACTACAAAACGAGTTTGAAGAAATTGTTCCGTATTAGTACCATTTACATTAACAAGGGCAAAACCAGTTGCATTAGAAGTCAAACTTGTCCAATCAGAAAAAGAAGAAGAACCGACATAAGTAAATGCAGAATCATACTGATACTTTGCTTGTATTCCTTCTATTATAGTATCAGAATTTAATTTTCCAACACAATCTACATAATTACCAACCATAACCATCTTTGGACAAGAGAAAACAACTTGATCAGAAGCCCATACAAAATTAGGAAAAAAAAGTAACAGAAAAAATAATAAAATACTCCTTACTCTCTTACACTCCATTATTATCACACCTATCATAATAAGTATAATAATTATTTAAAAAAAAGTCAACGAAAGAAAAAAAGACCAAACGGAAACCCAAATATTATTCCTTAACTCCCGGTAAAACTTCTCCAATATCTTCAATTACTTGAACAAACATTTGAAAATAAACTCCAGTCTCCGATGAATCCTCTCGAAGCACCTTAATCTCCTCAATTGATTGAATATAAGGGTTATCCAGAAACAATTTTTCCTTAACATATAAAAGTGCCTTTGCACTTAACATATCTTCTGTATAAACTTCATCTTTAACAATTGTTTCATGCTGTTTTTCCAAAATAAAATGGATATCTAACATATTAATAGAAAACAATATCTTTTTTTCTTTTTGAAATGTTCGATACTGATGAAAATCAAATAAACTAAATTTCTTTCCAAAAAAATAAATAGCATACACATTTTTAGATTTACCAGTTAATTTTGATTCTTGATAAACATAAGGATAATCAACAGAAACTTGATACCAAACCTCCCCATAAACTTTTCCTTTGGCCATAGTAGAAACTTTTGTATTATCAGGAAGAGAAACATCACCAGAAATTATAATATCTCCCTTCTTTACATAATCATTAACAAATTTTACCTTTTCTCCACTAACAGCATCAATTCTCTTAATAACAGCATTTTTTCGACTAATAATATGCTGATATTGATAAGTATTTTCTTCCTGATTAATCTTCCTCTCTTCCACCCTAACTGTATACTTTGTCCCATACTCAATAATTTCAATCCATTCTAATTTATCTTTATTATCCTTAAGAATTCTTTCTTCTATTTTCTCTAACTCTTCATAATTCTTTTTAAAAGTATACTTCTTTATACCATAACGCTCTAACTCATCGCGCAAAAATAAGCGCATAGCCTGATCCTGATGAATCACTTCTACCTCACTAACAACATGAGATAATAAAACAATCAAACCTAATCCTAAAACCATAAAAAAAAGTAAAAGACTATTTTGTCCCAATTGATCTTTCCATCTTTTTTTTCCTAAATAACCAAGTAACTTGATTTCATAAATTGATTTATATTCTAATAATTTCTCATATTCAGAATAATTTAAAATAAGATCTATTTCTTTCCTAGAAATAGGAATAACTCGATAAATATTTATCTTTTTTTTTAAAACCCGCTTTAAATAATTATGAACATTATTACCACTAACCCTAATTCGAACACGACTATCAAATTTTTCTAAATAGCGATTTCTCATAGCCCTTCACCTATCAAAGTTTATGTCTTAGAAAGAAAGTTTATACTTCAATAGAAATGATTTTTCCCTCAATTAACAATTCATTATCTTGCATTCTAGATACAACTAAATTTTTTCCAGTAAAGATACTTTCCCCCTCTTCATAACGTATCACAACCCGAGTATCCGAAAAATCAACAACTTCTAAATAATTCATAACGTGTACTTTATCCTTATAAATAGTAATTTTATAATCCAAATCCATTAAATAACGATCAAAATTTTTAAAGAATTTCATTTCATCACCATTATAATATACGAAAAAAATACTGAATAAGTTCCTTATCACTTATCAGTATTATCATCACAAACTCTTCTTAACCTTCTCTAAATAACCATTAATCTTATTAAAATCCTGCAGCAACTGCACAACATTTTTATTTTCTAATAAATGCGAATACATCCTATCCCACTCCTCTAAAGAAACATCCTTATATAAAACAGAATTAGTAATATTCTTCTTCAAGACCTTTTGATCAACCACAGATGAAGAATTAAGACTTAATTGAATAGACAAATTTTTCAATTTATCATTTATTAAAATAGTTCTTCGCTCCACATTACTCTTTTGTTGCAATATTTGGATTCCTCCATCATAAAGAAGTTTTTCATTTTTATAATAAGCATAAAAATACTTATTTTTTTCCTCATTTTGAAAAATAATTTTTCTCTGATTAAATTCCACCTCCAATTTTACAAATTGATCGTTTTTAGTATAAAGAATAACATCAAATTCTTTAAAATTATCATCAAAATATTGAATCCATTCCTTTAATCTTTTTTTTACCACTACAGTATCTTCATTTAATATATTTGACATACTTTTCAAAAAAGATCGATCAGAAGTTAAATACCTAAAAATATTTTCTTTCATTTCAAAATAATTTTTTTGATTCATTTTTAAAGTAGTCTTCAAAATCTTTTTTGTCTCTATTGTAACATAATCTTTTTCAAAATAATCATCATTTAAAGATAAAATCAAAGCTTTCTCAAAACTATTATAAATAGTACGATAATGATTAAAAGAAGATCTTTCTAACAAAAAATGATAATCATCAACAGGAACTTTTATACTTTTATCAAACAATTTATCTAAAAACAAATAACCATTACCATCCTCTACATAAAAGGATGAATTCAAAAGTTCCATTTTATCATAGCTTGATCTCATCTCAAAATTCAATCTCTGATCAACATAATCAATTCCATAATCAAAAGAAAGATTAACTTTTTTAAAATGATCTAAAATTTTTTGATCAATATCCCTATTACCTTTCCCATCTATCCCTAAAACTAAATTTCCAGTCGTAACCTTTGGACGATCTTGTAAAGTATTTTCTTCCAAATAACCAAAAACATTTTCTATCAATACTCGAAAACGATTTTTAGAATCAGACAACTTATTATAAAAAAGGAAACCCAAACTTCCTATAATAAGTAAAGTTATAAAAACAATTAAAACTAAGTCAAAATATTTTTTATTCTTATCATTACTTCTCACTGATACACCTCATACTATCTACTATGTATATTTATTGTACATTGAAATATTTTTTTTGTAAATAAAAAAACACAATCTAAATAAAAGATTGCATGAACGCAACATAATTTATACACTTAGCATAAACATCTACAACTTTCATTAAAACCTATTTTGCTAGTTTATATTCATCATTTTTAAAATCCAAAATATCTATATCAGCAATTTTATTTTCTTTTGCATACCGTATTAAAAGATTAGCTTCATATGTCGCTAAACTTCTTCCTGAATTCCATGTATTATCAGAGAAAAACCAATTATTACTATCCGAAAAACCATCTTTAGCCGAAATTAATATAATTTCTACACTAGGAAATTTTTGCCCTACAATTGCCATACACCTTTTTAAATGAAATTCACTAGTAATAATCCCAATCGAAGAAACACTCTCATTACAAATTAATTCAAATGAATTTTCTACATTTTCAAAACTGTTACTAGACGTATCATCAATCAAAATATCTTCCTCACTTACTCCCAATTTAACAGCTAAATTTTTCATTTTTATGACTTCTGGAATCATATCATTATCTTTATTACTAATTCCATTATTGCCACCACTAAATATGATTTTTTGGATTCTATGATTTTTATAAGCATCAACAGCAGCACTAACTCTTTCTTTTATCAACATACTATTTCCAAAAACCAAACCATAAACAAAATTTTTTCCATTATCGCCAATATTTCCGTATACTATTTTTTGAATATCATCGTCACTTAATATCTCTTTAGTTATTTCAGACAGTTTCACATAATCACCTCTTTAATATTGTACTATATATTTCTCTATTTCATTATAATAAAATATTAACTATCTAAACAATTTAATACCAAAACCAAAATTGCAAAATTCATTTTTGTTTATTTTATAGTACAAAAATAATTATAATTGAATTTAAAAATACTTCTTACAGAAAAAAATTTGATATTGATAAAGAAAAAAAGAGTAATAATATCATTTCTAATATAAATTCTCATTTTATTAATAATACGTAATAAATTCAAATTGATTCACCAATGAGGCTTTTTTTGTGAAATTATAACAGCCACTAGTTATAAATTTCTAAACGGTAAATTACACTAATCAGTTGGATTATACTACATTTTTGTAAAAGTAACATGTTATTTGATAAAATTATATATTTATGTGTTAAAATTATTATAGAAAATTAAGGATTTTGCTTCTGAAAAAAAGTAATTATGCTAAAATAAATGAAAGATTAAAGCAATAAAAAACATAGATTTTCCTATGAATTATAGTCAACCTTGTAATCGATGAAAAAATATAAAATTAGCGAAATTTAGTTATGAAATCAAAAAAAATAAATTTAGAGCTTATTTCAAAGTAAAAAATTTAATTGAAATAAATATTGAAACAACAACTAATGCTAGTAATACATCTATATTAAATGTAACGTAAATACTTGCTAAATAATAATTTGAATGTAACTTAAGTAAAAGAAGGAGGTATTTTATGAAAAAAATGTTACGTATTTTTAGCCTATTAATATGTATACTATGTTTGTGCGGTTGCGAAAGCAGTCAAAAGGATAGAAATAAAATTTTATCTGCTTTAAAAAAAGAAAAAATAATATCAGATAGTATGGAAGAATTTGATACTGAAACCTATGGAGTTTGGGACTTTGAGTGGTGTCAAAAAAGAACATTTCATATCTACAAAGATAAAAATTCAAAAATGATTGCAATTGAATATGAAGACAAGCAAAAATTAAAGGATAATGAATATGATCATTTAGTAACAATTTTTTATGATGTAACTATAAATGACAATGTTAATCTTTTAAATTCTGAAAATGTAATTTGCAATAAAGATGGTTATTATTATTATCAAAATGGAGAATATACAGATAAAGCTAGATATGAATTTGGAACTTCAAAAATATACTATGTAACTGAAAAATCAGCATTATTTAAAGAAAAATATTATTCCTTAGAATTGGCAAAATAAAAACATAATTTTACTTGATTTTATACCTTGCCAAAATGATGCTTATATGTGATTTCAAAAGTCACTAATCTCATTTTAGTTTTATTACAAGAAAGTCTTTGTATAAACGAAAAAATCAATCATTTCTGATTGATTCTATATATCAAAGTTCGAATAATTCGAACAGATTCGTCAATGGTGCGAGTGAAGGGACTTGAACCCCCATGGATAAACCGCTAGATCCTAAGTCTAGTG
>CAKPLX010000021.1 GCA_934167785.1 uncultured Bacilli bacterium | reverse complement strand
GTGCTAAAAAATGAAGTGTTCAATGTAATAAAACCAACATTAGAAATAATAAACGAAAAAGTAGATATAATGATAAATATAAATACAGCTAAAATATTAGATGGACAAACTAGAAATTACAAAGAACAAATAAAAATGCTAAGAGATTACGAAAACAAAAATGCATTAGAACATAGCAGAATGAATTATGAAATTTGCAAACTAAAAGCAAATGCATAAAGTATAAAAAACGAAGTGCCTAAAAGCTTATAAAAAGCTAAAAATAGGCACTTTTTAAATATGTAAAAAAATGACAAAAAATAATTTTTAAAAAATATTGTCGAAAAAAATATTATATGATATATTTAAGATAAGAAAATAAAAAAAGGGGAAAAGTCTGAAAAATAATTGTAAAATACAATATTTTCAATCGAATTTTGTGCCTTGAAAGAAAGGAATGACAGAAAATATGAAAAAAATAACAAATTTAGCATTAATTATTATAATGATAGGAGCAATAATAATGCCTTTATTTACATATGCAAAATCATCAGACAAACCAAAAGAAAACTTTGCAAATGTAATTTTTTTAGCATACTTTAAAGGAGATACAGAAGGAAAAGAATATTTAGAAAAAAATACTACTAAAATAATGGAAATGTACAATGGAACAAACGAACTAGCAGTAAAAGGATATCTAAATAAAGTATCATATGGAAAATTTAACCTAAAAAACATATTTCCACAATATGATGGAACAAAAATTATACCCTTCGAATTACCATTTACCAGTGATGGGTTAGACAAAAATAACTTAGATTATCAAATAATAGATAACATAGTAGATTCAATAAAAGAAACAAATGAAATTATAGACTATAATAATGATGGCTTTATAGACAATGTATCAATAATCCTAAAAGGTGGTACAGCATTAGCAGAATCAAATTCAACATTTGTAAGCCATAAAAGCGATTATGGAGCAGATAAAAACTGGTCAAACAAAAAGATAGGAACATATAATATGCTAAATACATATACATTGGAAAATAATGGAGCAGGAGTAATAACACACGAATTTTTACATTCATTAGGATATCCAGACTTATACACATCTACACCAAGCTCATATCCTGTATATACATGGGATATAATGGGAGGAGTAAGCAAAAATATGTCATATCCATTAGCATATTTAAGAATGAAATACACAAATTGGCTAACAATTGATACAATAACTACTAGCCAAAAACTAACATTAAATACACAAGATGATCCAAATGGAAATCAAGCATATATATTGAAATCACCATTAAATGAATATGAATTATTTGTAGTAGAATTTAGAAAAAAATCAGAAGATATGGATCATCTAGACAGAGTAATTGGACATTCTGGAGTTATTATATATAGAGTGGATACCACAGTAACAGGATTAAGCAATAATAAAGGAAAAACAGGAATATATGTTTTTAGAGAAGAGTCTGGAAAAAAAGATGATAGCACACTAAGAAAAGAAATCTATAATGCAGCATATTCAAAAGAAGCTGGAAAAACATCAATAGGTTCAAGTGACCTAAATATAACAAAAGGTGCATTAACATATAGTGATGGAACAAACTCTGGAATAGTCATAAAAAACATATCGAGTAGTGAAGGCAACACAATGACATTAGATGTAACAATACCAGATGTAGCAGATTATGACATATGGAAAGATACAAAATTTAAAGATGAAACAGGAGAAAATGAATATTTAATAAAAAACATAGATACAATTTCATATGATGATAAACTTTATACAGTAAGTATTGGCAATAATAAAATATATACGCATACATATGATAAAGATATATGGACAAACATAAACATATCCAACATAGAAAACAGCAATAATTTAACTAAAGCATCTTTATTAAATTTAGACAATGAACTATATTTATTGGTATCAACCTTTGATAAAATTATATTATACAAATATAGTAATGGATGGAACAAAGTAACAGAAATGGTTAATAATAATGGTTCATATGCATACAAAATATTGAATCACAAAATATATTTAACGGTAAATACAGAAAGTCAAAAAGCATCGTTATACGAATTAAATAATAATAAATTTGAATTAGTAGGAATTTATTATCAAGGAAACTCTAGAGACTTAATTGGAACAACAGCAATAGAAAATATAAATAATAAAACATATGTTACATGTAGACAAGCTAATAACAAAATAAGACTATATGAATTACAAGATAAAAAATTCAAAGAGATACCAAATACAATGAATGCCAACCAATATGATGTTGTTTCATTAAATAATAAAATGTATTTTGTATTAGGAAGTGATACAAATAATAAAACAATGAGAATGGTTGCTTTTGATGGAACGAACTTTGAAACAATAAATACAAATATAGAATTAGGAGATCCAAAAGTAACAGTATCACAGGGAAATCTCTATATATTAGCGACAGAAATTTCAGAAACGCAAAATGGAAAAACAATATTATATGCATACAATGAAAAAACAAAAGAAATAGAACAAGAAGGAAAAAATGTAGACAATGCTGCAAGTGCTGGGAACTTAAGTTTAACATCAATAAAAAATAAAATCTATGTAATGTTAAGAAGAAAAACAGATGGAGTTATTGTTGTAAAAGAAAAAGAAACAGTAAATAGCTTAAAATCACTATCAATAGTACCTCCTAAAAAAACTACATATATAGTAGGCGAAAAACTAGATGTAACAGGAATGAAAGTAACTGCAAATTATACTAAAGAACAAAAAGAAATTAAAGATTATACAATATCAGGATTTGATTCAACAAAACCAGGAGAATATAATGTGACCGTAACATATGGAGGAATAAGCAACACATTTTCATATACAATAGTTGCAAAAGCTCAAAACAATACAACACTAAAAGAATATCTAACCAAAGCAAATTATAAAATAGAAAATGAATTTACTAACGGATTTGTTGTTGGAGAAACAATAAATAACATAAAAAACAAATTACAAAACAAAGATATTAATATAAAAACATCAACAAATATCATATCAACAGGTACAGAAATTTCTTATGGGGCAGAAAAATATACAGTAGTTATATACGGGGATATAAATGGAGATGGAAAAATAAATTCAGCAGACCTTTTAAAAATGAGACAACACTTAATAGGTACATTAGAATTAAAAGGATCAAATAAAAAAGCTGCAGCATTAGTTAACGGAAGCACAATAAATTCAGCAGATTTGTTAAAATTAAGACAACATTTATTAGGAATAAATAATATAAAACAATAAAATAAGGAGATAAGTTTGAAAAATAATTGTGAAATACAATATTTTTGATCAAATTTTGCACCTTGTAAGAAAGGAATATCAGTAAATATGAAAAAAATATATATAACATTAATATTGGCAATAATGCTAATATTCCCACAAGTAGTATTGGCTGCTGGTGGTGTATCAATTAGTGCACCATCTTCAGTAGAAAGCGGAAACAATGTTACTATAAAAGTTACAATATCAAATGTTGCCGCATGGAATATAAAAATAACAGCATCTGGAGCAACAGATGGAGTTACAAAAAGTTATGCAGATGCAACAGAAGATGCATTAAATACAACAAAAACATTTAGTATTACTTGCAATAGCAAAGGAACAGGAAGTATAAATATTAAAGTATCAGGAGATGTAACAACTCAAGATGGCAAAAATACAGACATATCATCTTCGAAAACAATTTCAGTAACGGCAAAAACAACCCCAGTTCCAACACCAACTCCTGCACCTACTCCAACACCAACTCCAAGCAATCCTTCTTCAAAGCCAAACACAGAAAATGGAGGAACAACACAAAATCAACAGCCACAGTCAAAACCAAATCAAAATACAAATACTAATAGTCCTCAAACACAAACATCAAAACAGAATGAAGATAAAAAAACAGATAAGACAAATTCAACAACAGAAAATCAAGTAACAGAAAATAAACAAAAAGAAAAAGAGGAAGAACAAGAAAAAACAGAACAAACACAAGAGGAAAGAAAATTAATTAAAATAAAAATAAATGAAAAAGAATATACTGTAATAGAAAATAGAGAAGAACTACCAAAATTAAATTCATATGAAGACACAAGTATAAAAATAAATGAAATAGACATACCAGCATTAGAAAGCCCAATAACTAAACTTACAATAATTGGTATAAAAGATGAAAATGGAAAAACAATGACAGCAGTATATAACAATAATACTTATAAAATATACAATGAAACAACATCAAAATTGTTAACTTTATTTATTACAGACGGAGAATTAAATGGCTATAATAAAACAACTATAATAATAGATGACCAAGAATATAATGCATACGAAATAGATGATAGATTCGCTGTTGTATATGCAATGAATTTAAACGATGGTGAATATAATTATTATAAATATGACAAAAAAGATGGAACATTTCAATATTATGAAACAAAAGACATAACAAATAATAACAAAAGCTATAAAATACTTATAAGTGCATTATCAATATTGCTTATTATTGCTATAATAACAATTTTTATATTATTTTTTAGAAAAAAACAGTAAAAATCAAAGTGCCTAAAAGCTTATAAAAAGCTAAAAATAGGCACTTCTTTGATGCAATAAAAAAATAACGACAAAATATAATAAAATACCCCAAAAAAGTTTGCAAAAAAAAATCATATATGTTACAATTAAAATACACGATTGAAAAGAACCAAAAAAGGTGGTAGAAAGATGGGATTACTAGCAATAGTATATGTATTAATATTCATAATATTTGCTTTGATATTATACGCAGTAATGCAAATAAAACTATTAGGATTAAAAGTAAAAGACTTTTGGGACTTTATAGAAGCAAACGAAATGTTAGACAAGCTAAATAAATTCGCAAAACAATATCAAGCAATGTCACCACAAGAACAAGTAATATACTTAACAGAAGCAGAAAAAATATTTACAGCATTTGACAAAGTACCAGAAGAACTGTGGGACGAAGAATATGAAAAATACAAACAAGTACTAAAAAAATATAATGATATAAAAATGTTTAGATGGGCATCAAGTTAATACTAACTGAATCTAAATAAACTATAATCGATAAAATAAAAAAGAAAAAGGGGCGATTTAAAATGGCTGGAAAACACAGCGAAGGAAGAAGAGAAAAACAAACAAAAAGAATAGAAGAAGAGGAAGAAATACCAAAAGCATTCAGAAAAGATGGTGATAATATGCAAAAAACAAAATCAAAAACAAAGAAAAAACATGGGAAATTAAAATTATTTGGAAAAATAGTTTTAACACTAGTAATAATATTAGCCATACTAGTAGGAGCAATGTTCTGGTATGTAAATAACAAATTAGGAAAAATGCAAAAAATAGATTTAAATGAAGAAGACTTAGGAATATCACAAGAAGCAAAAGAAAATCTATCAGGTTACAGAAATATTGCAATATTTGGTGTAGACAGTAGATCAGATGATTATGGAATAGGAAACAGAAGTGACTGTATAATAATTGCAAGTATAAATAACTCAACAGGAGATATAAAACTAATATCAGTATACAGAGATACATATGTAAATATAGATGGACACGGATTAGACAAAATAACACACGCATACTCATATGGAGAAGCACCACTAGCAATAAGCACACTTAACAAAAACTTAGACTTAAACATAAAAGAATTCGTAACAGTAAACTTCGACTCAGTTGCAAAAGCAGTAGACCAACTAGGAGGAGTAACATTAAATATAACAGCCGAAGAAACAAAATATATAAATGGATATATAGATGAAACATCAAAAGTAACAGGAAAAGCCTCAAACCACATAACACAAGCAGGAACATATAATGTAGATGGAGTACAAGCAGTAGCTTACTCAAGAATTAGATATACAGCAGGTGGAGATTATAAAAGAACAGAAAGAATGAGAACAGTAATCGAAGCAATGTTTAACAAATTAAAAACAAAGAGTGTAGCACAAATAAATACATTTGCAGACAAAATATTACCATCAGTATATACAAACATAACAACAGGCGATATAATATCAATGGTACCTAGTATGGCAAAATACAAAGTAGGAGAAAGCATTGGATGGCCATATCAAACAAAAGGAATAACAATGGATAGATGGTATGGAATACCAGTAACACTAGAAAGCAATGTAATACAACTACATAAAGAAGCATTTGGAGAAGACAATTATACACCATCTGAAACTGTAAAAAGTGTAAGCAACAGTATAATAAAAAAGACAGGATATAATAAATAAAATATACAAAAATTACTAGAGAAGTCTCAAGTATTGAAAACAATAGTACTTTAGACTTCTTTAGTAAAAAAATATCGAAAAATGACACAAAAAAGGTTGAAAAGAAGAGAGTTATAATATATAATAAAGTTGTATTTGAGCAAGTTTATAAGGGGGATGTATTATGAATGCAAATGTCAGCGAAAGCAATATTATTGTGGACAAAGCAATTGTACAACCAAATATAAAAGAAAAAGTAGAAGTTAGAAAAGTTTTATATAAAGTAGTAAAAAGATTGATAGATATTTTAGGTGGATTAGTAGGATGTGTTCTACTAGTTCCTATAACTGTGGCTGTTTATATAGCAAGAAAAGTTCTTAAAGAAGATGATGGTCCTATGTTTTATGAACAACTAAGAATTGGAAAAAACGGAAAAGAATTTAGATTTTATAAATTTAGATCAATGGTAATGAATGCAGATGAAAAATTAGAAAAGTATTTAGAAGAAAATGAAGATGCAAGATTAGAGTATAAAAAATATAAAAAATTAAAAAATGATCCAAGAATTACTAAATTAGGAAATTTTTTAAGAAAAACTAGTGTTGATGAAGTACCACAATTTATAAATGTTTTGAAAGGGGATATGAGTCTTGTTGGACCACGTCCATATTTACATAGAGAAATAAAAGATATGGGGGATAATTATGATGTTATTACTTCTGTAAAACCTGGACTTACTGGGTATTGGCAAGTGAATGGTAGAAGTGAAACAGATTTTGAAACAAGAATGAAAATGGATATGGATTATATTCATGATAGAACTTTATGGGGAGATACTAAGTTTTTAATAAAAACTTTTTTAAAAATATTCGAAAAAGAAGGAGCTAGATAGTGAATAAAACAATTAGGATAGCACAAATAATGGGAAAATGGGTCGGAGGAGGAGTAGAAAATGTTGTAATGAATTATTATTCCAATATAGACCATTCAAAGATACAATTTGATTTTATATGCGATGAAGATTCAACAAATATACCTTATGAAAAAATAAAAAATATGGGTGGAAATATTATTTTAGTTCCACCATATCAAAATGTATTTAAATATCAAAAAAAATTAATACAAATATTTAAGAAAAATAAATATAATATTGTTCATTCTCATATAAATGCATTATCTTTTTTTTCATTAAGAGCTGCAAAAAAAGCTAGTGTTCCTATTAGAATAGCTCATAGTCACTCAACCACAAATAAAAGAGAATGGAAAAAAAACTTATTGAAAAATTTATTAAGACCATTTAGTAAAGTTTATGCAACACATTATATGTGCTGTAGTGAAATTGCAGGAAGGTGGTTGTTTGGAAATAAAACGTATGATAAAGGAGAAGTTATATTAATTAATAATGCAATAGATATATATAAGTTTGCATATGATGAAAAAAAAAGATATAGTAAAAGATTGGAATTAAATATAAAAGAAGATACATTGGTGATAGGGCATGTTGGAAGATTTGTAAAACAAAAAAATCACGATTTCTTAATAGAAGTTTTTAAATATATACATAATGAAAATAAAAATAGTATTTTATTATTAATAGGGCAAGGACCACTTAAAGACGAAATTAAAGAAAAAGTGAAAAAAATTGGATTAAGTGAAAATGTAAAATTCCTTGGACAGAGAGAAGATGTAGATGAATTATATCAAGCAATGGATTTATTTTTATTTCCATCACTTTATGAAGGGCTAGGTATGGTAATTATAGAAGCTCAAGTTTCAGGTTTATCATGTGTTTGTTCTACAGAAGTTCCAAATGTTGTAAAAATTAATAAAAATATAGAATTTGTTAGTTTGAATGATTCGTTAGAGGAATGGAATAAAAAAATATTAGATGTGTTGAAAACAGAAAAAAGAATGAATTATTTTAAAAGTATTGATAACAGTGGATATAATATAAAAATAGAAGCAAAAAAATTGCAAGATACTTATATGAAATGGAATGAAATATATGAATAAAATTAAAGTTTGCCATATTGTTTGTGGTTTAAAGTCTGGCGGTGTTGAAGCAATGATATATAATTATTGTAGTAATATAGGTAACGACTTATATGAATGGTATTTATTATATCAACATGAGCCTGCTGAAAAAAATATTGACGAATTAGAAAAAATAGGTTTTTCTTTAAAAAGAATACCTTCAAAAGTTAAACATCCAATAAAAAATTATAAGGCAACCTATGATTTTTTGAAAAAAAATAAGATTGATGTAGTTCATTGTCATATGACATTAATGAATTTTATACCATTAATTGCAGCTAAAAAGTTAAAAATAAAAATAAGGATTTGCCATTCGCATAATTCTGATACAAGAAAAAAAAATATAGTTATAAAGTTAGTTGAAAAAATATTAAAACAAATATGTATAAAAAATGCTACACATTTGGTTGCTTGTGGAAAAGATGCTGGAAAGTATATGTTTGGTGAAAATAAATTTGAGATATTATATAATGCAATGAATTTAGAAAAATATCAATTTGATCAAAATGTAAGAAAAGAAATAAGAAAAAAATATAATATTGGTGATAACAAATATGTCATAGGACATATAGGGAGATTTACTAAACAAAAAAATCAAACTTTTATAATAGATTTATTTAAACAGATATGCCAAGAAGATGAGAATTGTGTGTTATTTTTAGTTGGGGATGGAGAACAAAAAGAATATATTATTAAAAAAATTAAAGAATATGATTTGCAAGAAAAGGTTATTTTACCAGGGGTAGTTAATAATTCAAATCAAATGTATAGTGCTTTTGATATATTTATTTTACCTAGTTTGTGGGAAGGATTACCAGTTGTATCTATAGAAGCACAAGCTTCTGGATTACCAATAATATTATCTGATAATATTGATAAAAAGGCTATTATAGATTTTGAAAGATGCAAAATGTTGAGGCTGAATATAAAAGAATGGAAAGATAGTATATTAGAACAAAAAATAAAATGTATTAATAGAAAAGTAAATCTTGATTTGTTTGTGAAAAAAAATTTGGATATAAAAACAGAAATAGATAAACTAAAAAAAATTTATAATGAAGGGAAAGACTAATGAAAAATATAAAAATAGAAAATGTTATATTGATATTACTTTTGTTAAGTACGTTATGTAGTATTTATGTATTTAATCAAAATTTAAACATATTATTTATTTCTAATATTTTAATTTGCATTTTGACTTGTATAAAATCAAAGTTTTCGATTTTTTCATTAAAATCACTTTTAATAAATTATGTTTTGGTTTCTATAGCTTTTCAATATAATACTGGTGAATCTTATGGGGTTTTAGAAATAAATAAATATTATTTATATTATGGGAAAATAAATTTTTTAGCATTGATATATAATATAATTTTATATTTATTTGTTGTTAATACTAATATAGTAAAACAAGAAAAAAATAAAATGCATGAAAATTATCAAATTTCTAAGATTTCTACAATTATTTGCTGTATAATGGCAATAATATTTTCTATTATAGCATTTCCAAGTTTAAAATTAACATTTTCAAGTGATGCAAGATTTCAAGCATTGTTGCCTGGAAGTGGGTGGAACCATGTTACAATAATAGCATTGATATTAGTAATGCCAAAATTAAAATCAAGTAATATTGTAAAAATGACATATGTTTTTTGTATATCTTGGTTTTTGTTGCATGGCGAAAGAGTAGATATGATAGGTTTATTATTTTGTTGTATTATATTATTTTCAACAAGAAATATATCAAATACAAAATTAGATAGAACTAAACAATATTTAAAATATTTAATAATAATTTTTGTTATTGTTTTTGGGATGGTAACTATAGGGGAAATAAGAAATAAAAACAATAATTTTGATTTAGAAAGGTTATCAAAAAAAATATTAATACAAAATACTGCAGCAGATTTAGGATATGTTTATAATCTTTCTATAAATTATGTTGAGGATTATGGATTTTTGTATGGTAAAAGTTATATTCATTATATAAAAGAATTAATTCCATTTATGAATAGTAGAGATTCTATAGAATTTATTTTAGATGATGCATATGGTTCTCCAGGAGGAGCATTTATATTATCTGAACCATATATGAATTTTGGAATATTAGGAATATTAATATTTGAAGTATGTGAATTATATTTGTTGTCAATAATAATAAAGAGCAACAAAAAATATGCATTTGTTTTATATTTATTTTTGTTGTCAACTACTTTTAGAACTTCATGGTATGGACTTGAATATATAGAAACTGGAATTATATATATATTACCAATATTATATGTATTTACAAATTATTTGAATAAAAGAAAGGAAAAATATGAATATAAAAAGTGATTTGATTTCAATAATTATTCCTGTTTTTAATACTGAAAAATTTTTAAAGCAATGTATAAATACCGTATTAAGGCAGACTTATGATAATATAGAAATTATTTTAATTGATGATGCATCAACAGATAATAGTGCAAAAATATGTGAAGAATATGCAAAAAATCATGAAAAGATTACATATATAAAAAATAAAAAAAATAATGGGGTTTCTAAAACACGAAATATAGGAATTGAAAAATCAAGAGGAAAATATATATGTTTTATTGATTCTGATGATTATATATCAGAAAATTATATAGAAAACTTGTATGAAAACTCAGAGCAAAATACATTGGTTATTTGTCAAATATTAAAATTTTGTAATGGTGTTATAAAAAATAAAAAGATAGAGAAAGACGCGATACAAATTTACAATAATAATGAATTCTTGAAATTGTATAAAGATGGATTAATTAATAGCCCATGTGCAAGATTATATGAAAAAGATATTATAATTTGCAATAATATAAAATTTGACGAAAGTTTGTCATTGGGAGAGGATTTATTATTTAATTTTGCTTATTTAAGTAAAATTAGTCAAATTAAGTTATTGAGTAATACATATTACTACTATAGGCAAGAAGATAAAAATTCATTGAGTAATAAATATTTTAAAGATATGTTTAACATACAAAAAAAATTGTATGAAGAATTCACAAAATTTTTTAAAGAAAATGACGAAGAGGAAAAATCAGATGAATTGATAAAGTTTTGTACAACAATAGTTTCAAACGAGTTTCACAATAAAGATAAAAAATTTATAAAAAGATATTTTGAAGCTAGAAAAAAACTAAAAAGTAATTTTATAAAGGAAATTATAAATGCCCAACAAAAATATATGAATAAACTAGAGTATTTTTGCTTGAGTAATGGATTATATTTATGTTATAAATTGATTGCTAAATAATGGGGAGAGTGCGATATGAATAAAGAAGTGATATCTATAGTTGTACCAATATACAAAGTTGAGAAATATATAAAAAAGTGTATTGATAGTATAATAAAACAAACGTATAAAAATTTAGAAATTATATTAGTTGATGATGGATCACCAGATGAATGTGGTAAAATTTGTGATGAATATGCCCAGAAAGACAAAAGAATAAAGGTAATACATAAAGAAAATGGTGGATTATCTGATGCAAGAAATATGGGAATTGATATATCAACAGGAAAATATATATGTTTTGTTGATTCTGATGATTATATTGATGATAAATATATTGAACTGCTGTATGATGCAATAAGAGAAAATAATGTAGAGATAGCTCAATGTGGAATTAAAAAAATAACAGAAGATGAAGTACTTATAGAAGATATAGGATATAAGGAAAATAATTTAAAGAATGGTAAACAGATGTTAAAAGATTTATATATAACTAATTGGGAAAATATAATTGTGTGGAATAAAATGTATCTTGCAAAATTATTTGACGATATTCGTTTTCCAAAGGGTAAGATACATGAAGATGAATATACTACATATAAAATTTTATATAAAGCTAATAAGATTGCAATTCTAAAGGATTGTTTATATAATTATAGACAAAACATTGAAAGTATAACAGGAAAAAAATTTAATATTAAAAGATTAGATGGTTTAGAAGCTTTAAATAAAAGGTTAGATTTTTTTAAGAATAATAAAGAAAGAGAATTATATGAGTTAACATTAAAAAATTATCTTGTAATGTTAAGAAAATATTATATAAATGTTAAAAAAAATATAAAAAGTTCTCATGATATTCAAAAAAAATTAAAAAAAGAATATAAAGAGAAAACCAAGACTTTTTTTATAGTTCATAATTGTAGTATATTAGAAAAATTAAAAGTAAAATTTTTTATAGTAGCACCTAATATTTATTGGATAAAATTCACAATTGAACAGTGGACAAACAATTATAAAATAAGGAGAAAATGTAATTATGGAAAAAAAATTAGTTAGTATTATTGTGCCAGTTTATAATATTGAGGATTATATTGAAACATGTATTAATTCTATTTTAAATCAGACATATAAAAATTTTGAATTGATTATTGTGGATGACGGCTCAAATGATAATAGTGGAAATATTTGTGATGAATTTAAAAAAAAAGACCCAAGAATTTTTGTTTATCATAAAGAAAATGGTGGATTATCAGATGCAAGAAATTTTGGCATTTCAAAAGTAAATGGAGACTATGTTACGACTATAGATGGAGACGACTTTGTTGAAGAAACATATATTGAAAATTTGGTAAATTTGTTAATAAAAAATGATGCGGATATTTCTATAACAAATAGATATGTTTTTCTTGAGGATGAAGCTAATGGGATAAAAAGGAAAGAATTGTATTATGAAAATATATTAGATAGCAAGGTCTTTAATAGTAAAAAATATGAATATTATATATTTGAAGATAAAATTCCTCATGAAGCTTGGGGAAAATTATATAAAAGAGAATTATTCTATAACAATAAATACCAAAGAGGCTTAAAGGTATATGAAGATTTAGAATTTATGTTACGACTACTAAAGAAAAAAAATATAAAAATTGTATATGATCCTCAAAAATATGATTATTATTATAGAAAAAGAAATAATAGTATTATGAACAGTGAATATAATAATTATTGGGAAGAGGAAGTAAACTACCTATATAATTTAAAAAAAGATAAATATTATAAAGACTTTAATGGATTAATAGAGGATTGTATTGCAGTTAAAGTAATAAGAAATTTTAAAAAAATATCAAAAAATAGATTAGAAATATGTCTAATAAAAAAATTAAGAAAATATTTAAAGAGTATTTCAATATTTAAAATTAAAGGTAAAAAAAATAAACTAGTAATATTTTTGATAAAATATTTTCCAAATGTCTTTTATAAATATTTGTCTCGAAAAACATTAAGGGAAAAAATTTTCATAAAATCTTTTAAAAAATATATTAAAAATAATCAAAAAAAGGCATTTTTATTTAATGGTCCAATTACGGGAAATATGGGTGACCATGCTATATTATTTGCTGAGGAAAAATTTTTGAAAGATAGTGGGATAAATGCATTTTTAGTTTCCTCAAAAGAAATGAATTATTTTATGCAAAATAATTTGTATAAAAAAGTTAAAAAAAATGATAATATTTATATTACTGGCGGGGGAAATACAGGCAGTTTGTGGAGAAATGAGCAAGAGAGAATTAATCTTGTTTTAAATACCTTTCGTGATTCTTATATTAAAATTTTTCCACAGACAATTTATTATGAAAATGATTTTTTTGGAAAAGAGTGCTTAAAAAAGGATTTAAAATATTATAGAAATTGTAAAAATTTAATATTTGAGTGTAGAGATAAAAAAACATTTAATTTTGTTAATAATGAATTAAAAATAAATGCGGTACTGACAAAAGATATTGCACTTACATTGAATTATAGTAATTTGAATTATAAAAGAGATGGAATATTATTCTGTTTTAGAAGGGACATAGAAAAAATTATAGGTGATAATGAAAAGAAAGAATTAGTGAAAAAAATTTTAAATGAAACAAAAATAGAAAAATATAAATATATAGATACTGTTATTACAAAAAAACAAGTGTATTCATATAGAGTTGCAAAAAAAGAATTTTATAAGTTGATAAAAACTTTTGCAAAGTCAAAATTAGTAGTAACAGATAGATTACATGGAATGATAATAGCATATATTACAGGCACTCCTTGTATTGCTATAAATAATCTATCTGGAAAAGTTAAAGGTGTTTATGATACTATATGTGATAGAGATAAAAATATTATTTTTATAGAAAATATAAAAGAATTAGAAAAAGAGGAAGAAGTATGGAAAAAATTAAAAGGTTTATTGAATGCTTAGTACCAGTAACTGCATGTAATTTAAAATGTGAATATTGTTATGTAATACAAGAAAATAGAAGAACATTAAAAATGCCTGAGTTTAAATATTCACCAGATATAATAGGAAAAGGATTATCAAAAGGAAGACTGGGCGGAACAGCTTACATAAGTATATGTGGGGCAGGAGAAACACTTTTGCCGAAAGAAATGCCTCTTATTATAAATGAAATCTTAAAACAAGGACATTATGTTAATATAACAACCAATGGAACAATAACTAATAGGTTTGATGAAATATTGGCTTTAATCTCTCAGAAAGATTTAAGAAGATTACATTTTTCTTTTTCATTACATTACTTGGAATTAATAAAAACAAAGAATTTAGAAAAATTTGTAGATAATGTTAATAAGATGAAAAATGCAGGATGTTCCATATTGCTACAGTTAAATTTGTATGATGGATATATGCCATATATTGATGAAATAAAAAAATTTTGTATAAATAACTTTAATTCATTGCCACAAATTGCAGCAACTAGAAAAGAAGATGTGAAGGATACAAGAATAGCTGATGTAAAATTATATACGCAAAAGACAAATGAGGAATATTTTAATATAGGAAAAGAATTTGATTCACCATTATTCGAATATACATCACAAAATTTTATGGTTAAAAGAAAAGAATTTTGTTATGCTGGTGATTGGAGTTTTGTTTTGAATTTAGCAACAGGAATGATGAAAAGATGCTATTTTGAAAAGGAGACACAAAATATTTTTGATAATTTAGACAAGCCTATAAAATTTAAGGCAATAGGATGTAATTGTGAATGTAAATATTGTATGAATTCTAGTCATTTTATGTCATTAGGAGTTATACCTGAAAAATACACAAAATCATATGCGGAACTTAGAAATCGTGAAGAGGCTATATGGTATACGAAAGAAATGAAAGAATTTTTAAATACAAAATTATTTGAAAATAATAAGCAGTATTCTTTTTTTAGAAGAATGTATATTAATTTAGAATATCAAGTAAAGAAACAAACTAAAAAAATATTTGCAAAAATAAAATATGTTTTAAAGGAGAAGAAAAAATAGGATGACTAATAGTAATTCTAGAACAAGAAAATCAATAAAAAATATTTTTTGGGGAATCTTTTATCAAGCTCTTTTAATAATTTTAAATTTTGTTTTGAGATCAATATTTATAAAAAAATTGTCTGCAGAATATTTAGGAGTTAATGGATTATTTAGTAATATATTGTCAGTATTATCTTTGGCTGAATTGGGAATTGGAAATGCAATTATTTATACAATGTATAAACCATTGAAAGAAAATAATGAAAAAGAAATTTCTTCAATACTCAATTTTTATAAAAAAATATATGCTATAATTGGTACTATAATTTTTTTAGTAGGAATTTTATTAATACCATTTCTAAAACAAATTGTAAAATTAGAGAATGAAATGCCAAATTTAAGAGTGTATTACATATTATATTTATTAAATACAGTTTCTTCATATTTTTTAGTTGCTAAAACATCGATTTTTACTGCTGACCAAAAAGATTATGTATTAAAAAAAATAAATATATCTTTTAATATAGTAAAATTTATTTTACAAGCAATATTATTAATTGCTTTTAATAGCTATTTACTATATTTGTTGGCTCAAATAGTTATAACTATAATGAATAATATGATAAATTTATTAATAACTTACAAGAAATATCCTTTTTTAAGAAAACAGAAAGAAAAAATTAAATTAAATACTAAAAAAATAATTTTGAACAATGTAAAATCATTATTTTTGTATCAATTTGGTGGTGTCATTCTTAATAATACTGATAATATATTAATATCTATGATATGTGGAACTGTGAATGTGGGATTATATTCTAACTATTCAATTATAATATCTTCGGTTGAAAATGTAATTTCCAATATTTTTACTGCTACTTTGGCAAGTATTGGAAATTACAACGTTGATAACTCTGAAAAAGAAAGGTATAAACTTTTTAATATTTTGGATATGATTTCTTATTGGTTATATGGTTGTATTTCTATAATTTTTGGAGTGGCAATTAATGATTTTATTGAAGTATGGATTGGAAAAGATTATATATTAGGAAATAGTGTTGTTATAATAAGTGTAGTGAATTTTTATTTAAGAGGTATATTATATCCGATTTTATGTTTTAGAAATACTACGACCTTATTTAAGAAAACAAAATATATAATGTTGTATGCATCAGTAATAAATATTGTATTATCCATCTTTTTAGGATTAAAAATAGGTTTGACTGGAATATTAATTGCGACAGCATTGTCAAGGATATTAACTAATATATGGTATGAACCCAAAATATTATTTAAAGAATATTTTAAAGAAAATGTATTTAAGTATTATTTGAAAAAGTTGTTTCAAATAATAGGACTAAGTTTTGTGTATATAATAATATTTGTATGTTGTAAAAACATTGTTATATTGCATAATAATTTTGTTACTTTGATTTTTAAATGCATAATATCTTTAATAATGTCTAATATATATTTTATTTTGATTTTTTACAGAAAGAAAGAATTTAAAATTGTAATTTCAAAATTTATGCAGTTGGTAAAAAATAAAATTGCTATAAAAAGTTCAGTTTAATATTATTTAGGAGGTTTATAAAATGAAACGAACTCTATTCAGACTAACCATGTTAATCCTCCTAGGATTAACATTTGCATCCATCTTCAACTTCTCAAGTCAAGATGGACAAACCTCAAGTGGACTAAGCAGAAAAGTAGCAAAAAAAATAGTAGATGTATTTCCATACACAAAAAACCTAAGTGAAAAAACAAAAAACAAAATAGTAGAAAGGTCACAAACAATAATAAGAAAAGGTGCGCACCTTTCTATATATACATTAGTGGGAATACTAATAATGAGCTTCATAAGTACATATAAACTCCACTTAAAATACAAATTTTCAATAAGTATACTAGTAGGACTAATATACGCAATATCAGACGAAATACACCAAAGTTTCACACCAGGAAGAACTGCATCGCCAATAGATGTTGGAATAGACACTTTTGGAGTATTTTTAGGAATAATAATAGTTTTAATAATAATATCAGTATACAAAGCATTAACCGAGAAGAAAACAATTAGAGAAAATTAAAATATTAAAAAAACTCAAGAATCAAAAACTTGAGTTTTTTAAATTAATTGGTGTCAAGAAGTTTCGGAAAATAATCCGATAATATAATAATTTTTACGAAACATAAAGATAATATGACTTATC
>CAKPLX010000020.1 GCA_934167785.1 uncultured Bacilli bacterium | reverse complement strand
GCATTTTCTTATGAAAATACACATTTTGGGTCGTAATGCACTTAATTGTGCACTTTATTTAGAATTCAACGTTTTTATTCTTTGATCAATCAATTTAATTTAATTTTTTAAAAACAATATAAATTTCTAAAAAAAGATTGATAAAAGAGATAATAAAAAGATAAGTATTATACTCATGTAGAAAAAGGGAAGTAATATTTGCTGACGTATGAATTAAAATCGGGGATAAAATATTTTCTTCTTTTTGATAAACTTTCATTAAAAGAAAGCCTAAAAAGAAAGTATAAATTACTTTTAGAGGAGAGAGATGAATTAAGGAAAAGAAGATGGTATTAATAAAAAGAGATTTCGTCTTAGAATTAAATTGAGTTAGTTTATTATAAAAGTTTTGCCTAAATAATAATTCTTCATAAATAGGACCAATAACCCCTGATGTAACAAGGTTAAGAAAAAAAGGGATGGTTATTGTTGGGACGGTTGGAGGAGATATTTTAAAAAAAAGCATATTAAAGAAAATAGAAAAAGAAAAACCAAGTGAAAAATAAGGAAATAAAGGGTTTTTTAATCGAATTTTAGGCGGTGATATTTTTAAAAAATAAATAATAAATATTAGATAAGTCATTAGGAGAAGGTAAGGAATTTTAGAAATAAAGTAATCAACTGAAGAATTACCTAATAGATAATAGACTATGGCACTGACGAAAATAATAAGATAACTAATCAAATAAGTAGAAATAATTGGTAAAGATGCTTGAAATAACTTTTTTAAATTACTCATATTGTTCTCCTTTTGTAAAGTATATCATAAAAAAAGAAGAAGAAGAAAACCTATTTGATTCAATTTTTTTCTTCTTATTAGGAAAAGATTTTTTATTTAAATTTTGATATAAGTATTTGTTTTATAAATTGTTTGATTAATTTTAATATAAATAGAATATTTTCCAGATAAACCATATTGATTAATAATGGTAGTATTTTCATTAACATCATAAACTCTTTTATCTAAAAATTTATCTAGTATAATATGAACTTCATCCGATTGGGAAAAGTTACCTGTTAAAATTATAGTCTCTTTTGTTTTTTTGATATTAATTTGGTATTTTTGATAATTATCATCTATCTTTTTATAGTTAATTAAAAAAATATTGGTCTTTGAAGTTGGTGTTTCAATATCATTTCGAAAAATCATTCCATTTATCAATTTGTAATTAGTATTATTTTGATAAGGATTTAGACTAATATTCGTGGTTGTTGATAAATTATTATTTTGTTCTGAAACTTGTTCTTTCCCAGTTTTTAAATTTAGTATAGATTGTTGGTAGTCATTTGTTAAGACAAGGCTTTCCTCTTTTAATTCTTTTAATTGATTATATTTATTTTTTAAATCATAACTTCTTTTTATTTGTCCAGATTGCCAATCTAGTTCTGTTAAATTATTGGAAAGAAGAAGAAGACTGTCATTTGTTTCTAATATACTGTTTATTTTATTTTCTAAATTGATTTGTTTATAAATTTTTCCTAATAAATCTATTTCTATTAGTGAATATCTTTGATTATTATTGATTTCTAAAAGAAAATTGCCATTTTTTAAGAGGTAGGGTTCTATTACAACTTTATTTTTATAGTACCAGTGAATATTTTTATTGTGATCAATTCCATATATATGATTTTTAAACATTATTAATGTTAATTTATCTTGATTTGATATAATATTTTCAGGTAAGTTGGGCATTTCTATGTTAGTAGTTTTAATTTCATAAATTTTAGACTCTTTGTTGGTTTTAATTTCTATTTTATTAGTTTGATTAGGCATTAATCCATAAATTGGAATAATATGTTTTGTATCTTCCTGGTAGGTATTTTCTATAAATAGTTGATTATTTGAATCATATAATTTTATTGTTACTTTTGTTTTATCAGGAGTTTCAAAAAGAATCATTGCACTTAATGGAGAATCTCCGTAAGGGTTATTAATGATATTAGGATTTTCTAAAGTATATCCATAGGGAGTTAGATATTTTTCCTGATTCTTTTGATTATCTATTTTTTCTTCTATTTCATCAATTTGTTCAGTTGCACTAACAAATTTATACCCTAGCATGGTAAAAGACATAATAATCATAAGAAATGAAGATATTATTAAAATTTTTTTCACTTTATGTTACTTCCTCCTATAATGATTGTAGATGTATTATAGCATAAATTTATTTTTTTGTATAGAAATCCATTTTTGGCACATAATACTTATAGAATATTCGCAGATATTCACATGGCAATTCAAATTGGTTTGGATTGCTTTTTTTATGGATATATATTATAATTTGGATAGTTGAAGGAGGATAGATGTGGATATTTTTTGTAAAATAATTGCTGGAGAAATTCCAGCAAAGAAAATTTTTGAAGATGATATTGTTATGGTAATTATGGATGTTAATCCTGTTAGTGATGGGCATTGTTTAATTATTCCAAAAGTTCATTATCAAGATTTATATGATATTAATAATAAAACTTTAGAGCATATTTTAAATGTTGCTCGTGATATTAGTAAAATACTTATGGAGAAACTTGCTTGTGATGGAATTACTTTAGTTCAAAATAATGGTTCTGTTCAAGAGGTTAAACATTTTCATTTACATATTATTCCTAAATATGGTGGACAAAATGTTAATTCTTCAAATATAGATGTTATTTTTAATAAAATTCAAATTTAGAGCAGTTGATTTTTGGTTATCTTTGCTCTTTTTTATTATTATGATTTGATAAAAAGATAAAAGTAAAATCATTGTAAAAATATTACTTTTAATATATAATATTTTTAGAATAGGAGTGATATTAGTGATTATTTATGTTATTCATCAGCAAAGGCTATTTAGTATGACTTTGCCTTTAAAGGTTAATGGTAGTTACAATTTAACAGATATCGATAATAACAATAAAGAAAGGATTCTTATTAATATTACGGAAGAAGACGGAAAGTGGGTAGCCTTTTCTAATAAGCATGTTAAAATTTGGCGAGATAAGGAAGCTGTTGATTCTATTATTTTAGAAAATTATCAATATTTATCACTCCAAATTAAAGGAGAAGATGGGTTTCTGATCTTATATTCCTGTCCTGTAAATGACACTTCTTTTATTGGTGTTCAACTTAAAAATGACATGGAATTTATTGTTGGAAACGCTGGAGATAATGCAATTAGTTGTAACAATCCACTGATTGGACATAAACATACAAAATTTATTTATCAATCTGGAAATTGGTTTTGTGAAGATTTAAACACGCAATACGGAACTTTTGTTAATAACGAATTAATCTTAAAACAAACTCAATTATATCATGGTGATGTGATTTTTATATTAGGTTTGAAATTAATTATTCTATCTAATACAATTTATTTTAATAATCCATTAGGAAGTGTTAGATATAATAAAAATTTGTTTCATTCCATTCCTGAAAAAAACAGCCTTCCACCAATTGAATTTAATTCTGAGGAAAATGAAATAGAATTATATGAAGAAAAAGATTATTTTGTAAGATCTCCAAGATTTATGGAAGTAATTGAAAATAAAAATTTTAAAATTGATCCGCCTCCAGTTAGTCAAGAGCCAGAAAATCCTCCTTTTCTTTTAACTGTTGGACCAATGATGACAATGGGCGCTTCGTCTGTGGCAATGCTAATGTCGTCTATGTACTCTTATCAAAACAATAATCAAAATATCATGAATATTTTGCCTACAATGGTAATGTCTGTTTCAATGCTTGCTGGTACCTTATTATGGCCTACATTGAACCGTGCTTATGCGAAAAAACAGACACAAAAGAAGTTAAAAAAAATAGAGCAAAAGTATGGGGCCTATTTAATAAAAAAAGAAGCAGAATTATCTGAAACTGCTACTTTTCAAAGACAAATTTTACTTTCTAATAATATTAGTCCTGCAGAATGTTATCAACTTATTATGACAACAAGTAAAAAATTATGGATGAGAGAACTTCATCAAAAAGATTTTTTAACACTAAGACTTGGTATTGGAAAAGTTCCTTTGCAAATTAACTGTAATTATCCAGAAGAAAAATTTCAACTTGATGAGGATAAATTAGACGAAAGAATGAAAGCAATTCTTGACAAATACAAATATATTGATGGGGTTCCTGTTACAGAGTCTTTCATAGAAAAAAATATTATTGCCATAACAGGAAAATATGAATATATAAAGCATTATATGGATCTTTTAATTTTACAAATTATTACTTTCCATAGTTATTATGATCTTAAAATTGTTTTATTTACAGATAATGCCAAATCATTTCAATGGGAATATTTAAAACAAATGCCACACTTGTTCCGTAATGATAAACAAATGCGCTTTTTTGCAACAAATTTTGATGAAGGTAAAGATGTTGCCCAATACTTACTTAGTATATTAAATTTAAGAGAAGGATCAATACAAAAAAATCAGTTAAATACTAAAAAAGATATTTATCGTAATTTTAGCTCTTATTATATGATCATTACTGATGATTATGAAAATATCAAAGATCTTCCTTTTATTGATAAACTTTTAAATCAAACCGAAAATTTAGGATTTAGTTTAGTGATTATGCATCCAACGCTGGCAAATTTACCTACTCAATGTAAGGCATTTATTGGTATTAATAATCTAGATAGTGGTGGTATTTTTGAAAATGAATTAACAAAGGATACCCAAAAGTCATTTAAAATTGAGGGCGTTAATCAATTAAATTTAAAAGCTTGTAGCTTAATATTGAATAATATTCCAATTGAAAACAAGGATGATACTTTTGCTTTGCCTAAAACTTTTGGTTTTCTAGAAATGTTTGGAGCTGGAAACGTCGAACAGCTAAATGTATTAGAAAAATGGAAAAGAAATGATCCAATTAATAGTCTATCTACCCCAATTGGAATTTCGACAAATGGAAATTTATTTAAATTAGATCTTCATGAACGAGAAGCTGGACCGCATGGATTGATTGCTGGAATGACAGGAAGTGGAAAGTCAGAATTTATTATTACCTATATTTTGTCTATGGCGGTTAATTTTCATCCGAATGAAGTTCAATTTGTCTTAATTGATTATAAAGGCGGAGGATTAGTTGGAGCTTTTGAAAATACTGAAAATGGAATTAGACTTCCACATTTAGCTGGTACCATTACCAATCTAGATACGGCTGATATTAATCGAGCATTAGCTTCTATCGAAAGTGAATTAAAAAGAAGACAAACTTTATTTAATGAAGCGAGAGAAAAGCTTAATGAAGGAACAATTGATATTTATAAATACCAAAAATATTATCGTGAAGGCTTACTTGATACTCCTTTATCTCATTTGTTTATTATTTCAGATGAATTTGCAGAATTAAAAAGTCAACAGCCAGATTTTATGGATCAATTAATTTCGACAGCACGTATTGGTCGTAGTCTTGGTGTTCATTTAATTTTGGCAACACAAAAACCAAGTGGGGTTGTTAACGATCAAATTTGGTCT
Organism: uncultured Bacilli bacterium; assembly: GCA_934167785.1. The sequence continues at coordinate 12,396 of CAKPLX010000020.1, read as the reverse complement.
AACTCAAGGTTTAAAGTTTGTCTAAAAGTACAAGACGCACGAGATTCTAATGAAGTAATTAAAAGGCCCGATGCTGCTTCTTTAAAAGAAGTAGGAAGATTTTATCTGCAAGTAGGATATGACGAATTTTTTGCTATGGGGCAATCCGCTTATGCTGGATTACCTTACTTTCCAAAGGATAAAGTAATTCATACAATAGATGATAAAATTAGTTTTATTGATCACATCGGAAAAAGTATTAAAACTATTGATATTCCGCGAGGAGAAACAGTCATTTCTCAAGGAGAAGAGCTCTCTAATATTGTAAAATACTTAAGTAATCTTGCAACAGAAGAAAAAATTACTGTAAAGCAGTTATGGTTAGAAAAGTTACCTGCTGAATTATTTGTTGATACAATTAAACAAAAATATCAATTTAAAAAAGAAAATTTTATTTTAAATGCTATTGTAGGTGTTTATGATAATCCTAAATTACAAAAGCAAGACTTATTTACCATTAATTTTACAAAGAAAGGTAACGCTATTATATATAGTATGAATGAAAAAAATACAATTATTAATACGATTTTATATTCTTTAATTACAACCTATCATACTCAAGAAGTAAATATTTATGCAGTAGATTTTGATAGTCAAACACTAAAAATTTACAAAGATGCTCCTCAAGTAGGAGATGTCATTTTTAGTAACGAAACAGAAAAAATAACTAATCTATTTAAATTTATTTCTGGAGAATTAGAAAGAAGAAAAATTTTATTTCAAAATTATAATGGAAATTATGAATTTTATTGTAAAAACTCTGGAAAAACGTTACCAGGAATTGTATTGGTCATCTATGGTTATGAAAATTTTAAAGAAACTTACGAGGATTACGATAATCTTCTTAATAAAATCTGCAGAGACTGTGTTAAATATGGTATTTATGTCTTAATGACAGCTATTAGTGATAGAAGCTTAAGATTAAATATGCGAAATAATTTTTCTCAGATTATTCCATTAAAATTGGGTGCTCAAATCGAATATAATATGCTATTAGGAAAGAAAACACCTTTAATTGCTGATCTTCCAGGGAGAGGAATAACTTTGATTGATGAAGAACCTTATGAATTTCAAACAGCTGAATTTGCTCCAATTGATCAACAAAACGAATATCTAAAATTGGTTATTCAGAACTTGAATCAACAACTTTTTGAAAAAGCTCCTGAAATTAGAATCTTACCAGAAATTGTTACATGGAATGAAATTGCAAAAGAACCTATACAATTAAATAAAATACCTATTGGAATCGAAGTAAATACACTTAATATATCTTACTATGATATGACGAAAGGCTTAATTCATTTGATTAATGGAAATGAGCCAAATATGTTATTTAATTTTTCTAAAGAACTTATCCTTAAGTTGGGTAATAATCCCAATTTTATTACTATGGTTTGTGATGAAAAAAAATGTTATTCTGGAATAAAATCAAGTAGTTTTGATGATATTCAAAATGCAATATTTGCTAGCGATAGAAATAAACCGCTTATAGTTTTTATTACAGGAGTAGAAAAATGGTTAAGTACTATTCCTGATGAAATAAAAATGAACTTTTCTAATTTTCTTTCTAAAATGCAAGACTTAAAGAATTGTTATTTTGTGTTTGTTGATAGAATTGATGATATAAAATCATTGAATTATGAAAAATGGTTTAAACAATTTGTATTGAATGATCATGCTATTTTTATTGGTAGAGGATTAAATAACAGCACAATTCATAATCTTGTCACTCCATTTAGAGAAATTAGCAGTATTATTCCAGAAAATTTTGGGTATAACATTAATAATGGAATTGCTACTAAGATAAAAATTGTGGAAGGAGAAAAAAACAATGAAAAATAAAGTTTTGGTTAATTTGTACATTCCATTTTTAGAAAAAAAATATGAAGTTTTTTTGCCAGCCAATCGAAAAATTGGAGAAATTATTTATTTGATTGGAAAAGTATTACCTGATATTACTGGAGGGTATTATCAATATACAAACAAAGAAAGATTGTACAATCGATTAGATGGAAGAGAGTATCAGATCAATGAAATGATAAAAAATACTAACATCAGAAATGGAAGTGAACTAATTTTAATGTAAAGTAATGTAAAAATTATTTACATTCAACAATTTGTATGATAAAGTTTAGTTATAAATAGAGGAGAGGTGGTGAGATGATGAAGGCTTTTAGTTATAATTTAGATGTTACAGAAGCACAAATTAATTCTTATAAAGAGTCAATTGATTTCCTTAGAAATTTATCTAAACAATTTGGTGACACTATTACTAAATTTAATGAATTTAACACAATGTCTGCCGGAAATAAATCTGGTACTGAGAAAATGCAAGCATTTAAAGATGGATTAGATAAGCTTTTATCTGAATATTTAGATGCTGAACTTGAAAATTTGGAGAAAGCACAACAAATTACTCGTAGCATTAATGATATTGGTTTATAATTTATAATCTATAAAATTAAAGATTAAAGAAAAAATTTTTTAAAGAAGGGAGTGAAGGAAATGCAAGGAATTAATTTTGATGAACTAAAATCAATTCATACTTTTTTAAATGGACCATTTATTGAACAGTTAAATGATTGCTTTCAAAATATTTGCAATAATTATGAGACTATAAGTCGAGAAGGATTGTCTAGTGAGACCATTACAGAAAATTTACAACAAATAAAATCTCAAGTTAATACATTAAGTACTCAAGCTAATGATGCATTAGACGAATTTAATTCAAGATTTAATAGTTATATTCAAGAACAAGAGCAAGCTGTTCAATCTATTAATAATATTACTTCTATGTAAGATTTCAGATTTAATAAATATACTTTCATGTAAGTGTATTATTGTAATGAAAGGATAATGCATTATAGTATTATCCTTTTTCTTGTAAATAATCATATGTTAGGAGAATTCTCTTTAATAGATGAGTTAGTAACTTATTATTATCTAAAAAAAGAGGTGATGCGATGAATTTAGATATCAATGGAATCAGAGAATGTTTGAATGATTTAGATGCTAATGTAAGTAAATTTAATTCGATTTGTGATTCAATTCAAAATGCTAATCAAGAAATAAGTAATGCCTGTGATGAACTTGCAAATTTTAATGATCAAATTAAAGAAAGTGAATTTTTTAGTCATACTGATAATTCTGGTAATAAAATCTATCATACTATCAGATGGAAAATAACTGGTCAAGATGTTCTTAAAAATAATATTCAAACTTTAAAAGACTGCATAGCTGATGCCATTGAAATAACAAATAAAATCCATTCTAAATCAAAAAAAATTATGGTTAAAGCGGAAAAAGTAGAAGAAAAAATCAATGATTTAGAAAGACTTACTAGCATTTATGGAAAAGACTATGTTTTAGATAAACTTAGTAGCAATTTTGATATTTCTAAATTATCCTTAAATATTGCTCGTACTTCTTCTGATGCTGCTAATGGGAATTTTATTGCAGAAGATAAAATTCTAAAGGAGTTTTGGATAGATGAAACTTTAAAATTTGAAAAAAGTAAAAATGGAACATATTCCATTTGGCAAAAAGATTCTAATGGTAATTATCAGCAAATGGGGTGGACTAATGAAACTACAAAAAAAGAATATGAAAATCTAAATAAGCAAAATTTGATTGGCACTGGAGAATATTTCAAAAGAAATAAAGAAGGAACTTGGAAAGTTCATTATAATCCTATCACTGGAGAAATTATATCTACAGAAAAAATTTCTTCTACAAATAATGTGGATTTTGAAAAAGATATAGATAATGGAGTTAATGGATTAAAATCAACTTTAGAAAATGTTTTGGAAACTTCTAAAGAAACGGCAACCAATGTAAAAAATTCAATTGCAGATAATTTTTTAAAAACGGTAAATACCGCTAAAAAAATTGGTACAACATTTGTTACTGCTAGTGTAAATACAGCTGAAAAAATAAAAGAAACAAGTGAAAATCTAATTAATAAAGAGAAACTAAATGGTGCAAATGTATCAAATAATAATAAAGTGGGTAGTGGAGTTGCTAGCGCTGGAATTTCAGGGACTAACGTAGAAAAAAATAATATTGCAGTTTCTATAATAAATAATGGAGAAAAACAAGTAGACGCAATTGGAGCTGCTATCGCTGGAGTTACTGGTAGTAATAAGAAAAAAAATACAGTAAAAGAAGTGGCTGCATCAATAGCTGCTTTAGGTGGTGTATCTTCTGGTACTAAAAAATCTTGGCTTACTGATATTGGTTCATCAGCAATAGATTCTGGAAGTAAAAATTATTTTAATCGTACATCCTATTCTGATTCAGTTTCTAATAGCAATTTTAAAAATGAAATCACAAAAAAATATGCTACAGAACTTAATGATTCAGAAAAAAGTTATGTTGATGATAATAGTTATATGTCTGTTACTAAAAGAATGGTTGGTAAAGACCAAGTACTAGTTACACATTATGCTTTTAGTGATAATAAAGATCATATTAAAATTGTACAGGCAAATGGAGATGAATATAAAGGTGGTACTGAAACAGCTACTCATGCATATGAACGATTAAAAAAAGAAGGGCTTAATGTTATCGGAATAATTAATGGATCAAATTTCAATCAAAATTCCGGTTCTGAATGGGAAGGTACTCAAGATCTAGAAAGTAATCATGATGGAAATGCTAATCGTTTATCTATTGTGAATAATCAGTTAGTTGATCGTCAATCAGGAAACGGAAATATTTCAGATCCTACTTCTGTTTTAGCTGGTGGTGCCGAAGTTTGTTATGGAAATGGTAAATTTTTTAGAGCAACGCCTGGAACATCAGCTAATGAATTAATTGAGCAAGGCGTACAAGATACTTTAGCAATTCATGAAACACCATTAGTTATAACTGATAGCAATGGAAATGGTGTTGTAAGCTCTACAGTAGATGATCCTAGTTCAAGTGCATATTATGTTCGAAATGTTCTAGGCCAAGATGCAAATGGAGAAATTTACGTCGTAACTGGTAAAACCAATAAACGTGAAGTAGCCGAGTATATGGTTAATGAATTAGGATGTGTATGGGCCTCTTCGATGGATCAAGGCGGAAGTGTCTCTAACGTTGTATTAGGTGAAGAAATGCAAAATCAAGGAACTGGAGAGAGAGCTGTTGGAGACTTTATCTGCTTTTATTCTTAGCTTCATAGTCTTTTAAATTTTATTTAATATATCGACTATTTTTTATATTATCAAGATTAATTCTTATTTTTAAATTAATCACCTATAGAAATAGAATAGGAAATACGAAACTAAATATATATAAATATAATTTTTATGTAAAATATTTAATATTATGGTTATTAAAAAGGACTATTTAATCTATTGATAATTGGTATATATTTTAATAGATATATACTTTTTCAAAATATTGAAAGGAAAGAAGGAAAAAAGATGAATATTGTTACTCAAGAACAAGTTACTTCTCAAAGAGATATAATTACTAACAATATTAATAGTGAAAATTTTCAAAATTTATCTAGTAACTTAAAAAGTTTAGTTGATGCAATGGAAACAGATATTGCAAATTTAAAAAATTATTATTATACAGAATATTCTGAAAAGAATATAAATTTTTTCAAAGAGCAAATTGAACGTTTAGATAGTTTAGTGTCTAATATTTCTGAAAAATGTAGTAGTATTACATCTAATGACTTAACTGTTGGAAATTGGCTTGAAATTACAAAGGAAACAAAATAAAGAATATAAAAAAAAGAAAGGAGTGAATTTATGACTTTAGATGTTAATGGAATTAAAGAATGTTTGAATAATTTAGAGACTAATGTGAGTAATTTTAACTCAATTTGTGATTCAATTCAAAATAACACTCAAGAAATAAGTAATGCGTGTGATGAACTTGCAAATTTTAATGATCAAATTAAAGAAGAATTTTTTAGTCATACTGATAATTCTGGTAATAATATTTATCATACTATTAGATGGAAAATAACTGGTCAAGATGTTCTTAAAAATAAGATTCAAACTTTAAATGACTACATAGTTAATGCCATTGAAATAACAAATAAAATCCATTCTAAAGCAGAAAAACTTATAATAAATGCAGAAAATGCTGGAGATAAAATCAATGATTTAGAAAGACTTACCAACATTTACGGGAAAGATTATGTTTTAAATAAGCTTAATAGTAATTTTGATACTTCTAAATTAACATTGAACATTGCACGCACATCTTCTGATGCTGCTAATGGAAATTTTATCGCTGAAGATAAAATTTTAAAAGATTTTTGGACAGATGAAACTTTAAAATTTGAAAAAGGGGAAAATGGAACATATTCTATTTGGCAAAAAGATTCTAATGGCAATTATCAACCAATGGGCTGGACGGATGAAAATACAAAAAAGGAATATGAAAAATTAAATAAGCAAAATCTTATCGGGAGTGGAGAATATTACCAAAAAGATTCTGAAGGCACATGGAAAGTTAACTATGATATAGCTACTGGTAATGTTATTTCAAAAGATAAATTTAATAATGACTCTGACGAGGGTAGTACTATGCCAGGAGCAAATCGTTTATTTGATCCTTTTGGTGATGAAATTGCATCGAAAGGAAAGGCTGTAAGCAGCAAAAAAACACCTGCAAAATCTGATAATTCTGAATCAAATTCTCAATCATATCCCGATGGTTCTAAGCTAGTTGTTGAAGATGATGTTCAACATTTTTATAATAGTGAAGGAAAACCAATAACTCCTATCACCCCTTTGGATATCCAATCAAAACGTGTAGGAAAAGAAGGTTTCAGTAATTTACCAACAAGTATCGATTTTAGTGATTCAATCCAATTAGTACACCAAGACGGATCTGTTGATATATACTATTTTGACTCCAGTAAAGATAATGTACTTACCAATGCAGTAACATTTGATAGTTCTGGAAAAGTAATAAATTCATATTATTCTAAGCTGCAGGATTCTGGGAAGTATAAGGAGGAATTTTCCAAAATCAGTAATTTAGATAAAGGAAATTCAATATTATATTTAGATGCAGATGGAAATGAACTTTATAGAACGAAGGCTTGGTGGAGTAATAAAAAGTAGCAACAAATTAAGCGGCATTTGCATATTTTAAAAAAATTTTATATAATAAACATATAAAGAGATTTATATGTTTATTTTGATTTTAAGAAAAATAAGTATTTTTTGAATAAAAGTATATAATGAATTAGGAGGTTCTTTGATGAAGATATATAATACTTTAAATAAGAAAGTAGAGGAATTTATTCCTAGAGATGGAAAAAAGGTTAAGATGTATACTTGTGGACCTACAGTGTATCATTATGCTCATATTGGGAATTTGAGAACATACATTTCAGAAGATATTTTAGAAAAGGCTTTGAGATACTTAGGTTATGATGTTACTAGGGTAATGAATATTACTGATGTTGGTCATTTAGTTGGTGATGGGGATTCTGGTGAAGATAAAATGATGGTTGCTGCGAAAAGAGAACATAAAAGTTCTTGGGAAGTGGCTAAATACTATACTGATTGTTTTAAAAAGGATTGTGAGAGATTAAATATCAAATGGCCTAGTATTGTTAGCCCTGCTACAGATAATATTGAGGAATATATTAAGATTATTTCTAAATTATTAGATAATGGTTATGCTTATATTAGTGATGGTAATGTTTATTATGATACTTCTAAATATAAGGATTATTATCATTTATCTGGTAGAAATGCTGATGATTTAATGATTGCTGTTAGAGAAGATATTAAAGAGGATACTTCTAAGAAGAACCCTTTTGATTTTGGTTTGTGGTTTACAAATTCTAAATTTAATAATCAAGAGATGCAATGGGATAGTCCATGGGGGAGAGGATATCCTGGATGGCATATTGAGTGTTCAGGGATTAGTATTAAATATTTAGGAGAATACTTAGATATTCATTGTGGGGCTGAAGATGCGATATTCCCTCATCATACAAATGAGATTGCTCAAAGTGAGGCATATTTAGGACATAAATGGTGTAATTATTGGGTTCATTTTGGATTTTTGAATGATAAGAATGGGAAAATGAGTAAGAGTAAAGGGGAATTTTTAACAGTTGATCTGTTAGAAGAAAAAGGGTATGATCCTCTTGCTTATCGATATTTATGTTTAAATAGTTATTATCATAATGCTTTAACTTTTAGTTATGAGATATTAGATGGTGCCTCAAAAGAGTATAATAAATTAAAAAGAAAGATTGCAAATTTGTCTAGTGATGGAAAGATCAATAAAATTAAATTTAAGGAATATCATGATAAGTTTGGTGCCAATTTAGAGAATGATTTAAATACTTCTAGTTGTATTACTCTTTTGTATGATGTTTTGAAAGATAGTTCTATTAATGACCAAACAAAAAGAAAAATTATTAGTGATTTTGATCAAGTTTTATCTCTTGATTTATTGGTGGAAAAAAATACTGATATAGATAGTGAGTTAAAGAATTATATTGATGAAATGATAGAGAAAAGATGTAAATATAAAAAGGAAAAGAAGTTTGAGGAAGCGGATAAAATAAGAGAAGAGTTGATGCATAAAGGAATTATGATTAAAGATACTAGAGAAGGTACTATATATGAAATTGTAAAGTAGGTGATAATTATGGGATATGGATATTATTTTGATCCCACATATATTTTAGTGGTAATTGGATTTATTATTACTTTAATTGCTGAAATTGGGGTTAAAGGAAGTTATAATAAGTATAAAAAGATTAGTGTTTCAAAAATGGTTACAGGAAAAGAAGTTGCTAGAAAGATACTGGATGCAAATGGGCTTGAAGACGTCCAAATAAATGAAGTTGCTGGTACTCTTAGTGATCATTATAATCCATCCAATAAAACTGTTAATTTGTCGACGGATGTTTATAAAGATAGTAGCATTGCCTCAATTGCAGTTGCTGCTCATGAATGTGGACATGCTATTCAAGATAAAGTAGGGTATAAATTTTTGAGATTTAGACATGCGTTTATTCCTACTGTTAATATTTGTTCAAAATTGGGATATTTTGTTGTCATGATTGGACTTTTATTTGGTTCTTTTCATCTCGCAATGGCTGGTTTTATTCTTTTATGTACAATTTTAATCTTTCAGTTGGTTACGTTACCTGTTGAATTTAATGCTTCACATAGAGCAAAAAAAGAATTGGTTAATTTAAATTTGGTAGATAATAAAGATGCTAGTGGTGTTAAATCAATGCTTTTTACAGCGGCTATGACTTATGTGGCTTCTGTTGCTAATACTTTGTTGCAAATGCTTAGAATGTTATTAATTATATTAAGTAATAATAGAAGAGATGATTAAATTCCCACAAAGTATGTGGAAAAAGTTATTTAGATATCAGAAAAATTAAGACAAATTTAAGATCTTTCCTAAGTTTGTCTATTTTTTTAGTATATTTTATTATATATTAAAAAGGAAAAGAGGGGAAAGATGAAAAAGAGGATTGAACCTAAGATAAAAAAATATATAAAAGAAACTTCTTGTCAGAAAGTTAGTAATCAAGAGAATTTAATTGATATTTTTGTTCATGATGAAAAATTAAATAATAGTCTAAATGATTTAGAAATTAATGGATGCTATTTTAAGAATGTTGACTTTTCAAGTATTATAGTTAAAAATTGTGATTTTATTGATTGTGTTTTTGAGAATTGTAATTTAATGGGAGTTGACTTTTCAGAAAAAAGTATCCATCGAGTTTGTTTTAAGTATTGTAATTTAGGAAGTACTAACTATATGATGAGTAGCATTAAAGATGTTTTATTTGATGATTGTAAATGTGATTATATTAATTTTTCGGATAGTAGAATAGATGTTTTAGAGGTTAATTTCAGTCTTTTTAGGGAGGGAAGATTCATTAATACTAAACTTAAAAATATATCTTTTAAAGAAATTAATTTTGATGGATGTGAATTTCTAAATACTTCGTTAAAGGATATTGATTTTAGTTCCTGTAATATTTCTAATATTGCTGTTAGTTCTAATGATATTAAGGGAATAATCGTTAATGAGAGACAAGCTTTAATGTTGGTTAGTTTACTTGGAATAGTAGTTAGAGAAGAAAATACTTCTTTAGATTATTCTTATTAAATAGATAAATATTGGTAAGTATTTTTTGTAAATAATAAGAAGAAAAAAATAGAAATTTGCCTAATTTATCTTTTTTTGATATAATGAGTGCGTTGGAGGAGAGTATATTTATGAAAATTACAAGTGTAAAATTTACTACTTCGGCAGTTAGAAGAAGTCAGTACCCTGAAGAAAAGTACCCTGAATTTCTCCTTGTTGGTAGAAGTAATGTAGGAAAGAGTAGTTTTATTAATACTCTTGTTAATCGTAAAAGTTTAGCTAGAATTAGTTCTATTCCCGGAAAAACCCAGACACTTAATTTTTATTTTATTAATGAAAGTTTTTATTTAGTAGATGTTCCTGGATATGGGTTTGCTCGGGTAAGTAAAAGTCTAAAAAATAAATTTGGTTTAATTATAGAAGATTACTTAAAAGAAAGGAAGATGTTGAAATCGGTTTTCATGTTAGTTGATTTTCGACATAAACCTACTAATGATGATGTCTTAATGTATGAATATTTAAAATATTATCATATCCCTGTTACGATTATTGCAACAAAAAGTGATAAAGTAAGTCGAAATAGTATTGAGAAGAATAAAAAAATTATTCGTGATACTCTAAATATGGTAGATAGTGATGGAATGATTTTATTTTCGGCAGTTAGTAAGGTTGGAAAGCAAGAGGTTCATGATAAAATTTTAGAAGTCATTCAATCTTAGGCACCTAATTTTTGTTTTAGAATACATTACATCAGGTGAAGATGGATGATAATAAAAAAATTAGATGACTGTTATGTTGTTAAGATTTTTAAAAATAAATTAGAAAATTTTGATGCTTTTAATAAATCTTGTATTGAAGAATTGTTTCAAGAAATTTTAAAAAATTTGCTAAAGAAATATCCTATTCATGGATTAATTGATGTAGAAATTTATTATGATCCATTATATGGAATGATTATTGAATTAAGAGAAATTTATGACTATTTTGAAGAGATTAATTTAAGAATTCATTTTCATTTAGATTGTGTTTTTTTAGTAGAGGTAGAAGAGAGTGTTATTAATACCTTAAAAGATATTTATTATTATCAAGGAAAATATTATAAAACTTATGATAGAGTGGTGGATAGTCCCATTATATATAAAGATAGTGAATGTATAGAGATTATGGAAAAAGGGATACGTTTATAGAAAGTGGTGATGATAAAATGAGAATGCCTACTGTTTGTTTAGTTGGAAGACCTAATGTTGGAAAGAGTACTATTTTTAATCGGTTAGTTGGAAAAAAGATTTCTATTATTGAAGATACTCCTGGTGTTACAAGAGATAGAATTTATGGAGATGCTAAATATTTAGATTATTCTTTTCATTTGATTGATACTGGTGGTATTGATGTTGGAGATGATACTTTTAATGATGAAATTCGAATGCAGGCTAGTATTGCAATAGATGAAGCTGATGTTATTATTTTTGTTGTAGATGGTAAAGAAGATATTACAAAAAATGATTATGTTATTCGAGATATGCTTCGAAAAAGCGGCAAAGATGTCGTGGTTGCTGTGAATAAAATCGATAATGAAAATAGAGTGGAAAATATTTATCAATTTTATGAACTTGGTTTTGAAAATGTTATTGGAGTAAGTGGAGAGCATAATATTGGCTTCCAAGAATTATTAGATAAGGTTGTTCAAGATTTTAAACCTATTCCTGAAATTGAGTATAGTGAAGACAAGATTAAATTCTGTTTTATTGGAAGACCTAATGTTGGGAAAAGTAGTTTAGTGAATGCTCTTCTTAATGAAGAAAAGGCAATTGTTAGCAATGTTGCTGGAACAACTAGAGATGCTGTAGATACAGAATTTCGATATGAGGGAAAAGACTATGTTGTAATTGATACTGCTGGGCTTCGAAAAAAAGGGAAAGTTTATGAAAGTATTGAAAAGTATAGTGTTATTCGAAGTATGAAAGCAATTGAAAGAAGCGATGTTTGTTGTATTGTCATTAATGCTGAAGAAGGAATTATTGAACACGATAAACATATTGCTAGTTATGCTCTAGAGGCTGGAAAACCACTTGTCTTAGTCGTTAATAAATGGGATACTGTAAATGATAAAAATGATATTAAAAGTTTTACTACTTTAATGAGAAATGAATTTCAATTTTTATCTTATGTTCCTATCGTATTTGTTTCCGCTTTAACTAAGAAAAGAATTCATACTTTAATGCCTGAGATTCTTAAAGTTTATAAAAATTCAACCTTAGAAATTAA
>CAKPLX010000019.1 GCA_934167785.1 uncultured Bacilli bacterium | reverse complement strand
AAACCCCAATCCAATATAAAATCGAATCAGGGTTTTAAGTGTCTTTTTAAACTGTCCACTTTTTCTTGACTAGTTCACTTGGTGCTTTTTTAATGTCTAGGATGATATAAATTATAGTTTTCTTTTAAGGTCATATTGTTTACGTTTGTATAAATTTGAGTAGTAGAGAGATTTGCGTGTCCTAATAATAATTGAATGCTTCTTAAATCGGCTCCATTATTTAAAAGATGTGTAGCAAAAGAATGTCTTAAAACGTGGGGACTAATATTTTGAGAAAAATTTTTTTCTTTCACAATTTCCTTTAAAATTTTAAAAAAGCCTTGTCTGGTTATAACTTTACCGTGATTATTTAAAAAAAGGGCATCACAAAGGTATTTCTTTTTTAGAGAATCACGATACTCCGATAAATAAATTTTTAAGTATTTTGTGGCATAGTCCCCAATTGGAACAATTCGTTCTTTATTCCCCTTTCCTATCACCCGAACAAATCTTGAATCAAGATCAATGTCATTAATTTTTAAATTTACTAATTCACTTACCCGAAGACCTGTTGCATACATTAACTCTAGCATTGCTTTATTACGGTAATCATAGTTTGTTTTTAGTGGGATATCTAATAGCATTTCCACTTCTTCAATAGAAAGAATTTGTGGAACTTTGGGATAGTGTCTGGGAAGTTCTATTCTACTTGCAATATTTTCTAATTGATAATTCTTTTTTAAGAAAAAGTGAAAACTTTTTAGGGCGGATATTTTGCGCATAACACTACTGATCGCGTAATTTTCTTCGTTTAATTGATTTAAATAAAGAAGAAGATCTTCCTTTTTGATTTCTTGGTAAGTGATATTTTTTTCCTCTAAAAAAGAAAGATATTTGTAAATATCTAGGGTATAAGAAATAATTGAATTTTCTGATAAATGCTTCATTGTTAGTAAATAAATTTGATATTCTTTTATTATTTTTTTATTTTCTATTGTTAATTTTAATTGATCAATTTTGAACATAGTTCACCTTCTTTAGAATTTTTTGATAAATTTATTGACAAGATTAGAAAAAAATAGTAGAATGGGTACATAAGCGTTTTGGAGACATACTCAAGAGGCTGAAGAGGCGCCCCTGCTAAGGGTGTAGACTGGGAAACTGGTGCGAGAGTTCAAATCTCTCTGTCTCCGCCATATGAAATTTAAATTCTTGGAAACAAGGATTTTTTTATTTTCTTCTACTAGTGGTATTGTAGCATTCTAAGAGAAATTTGTCAATTTTAGAAAAAGAAAAAAAGAACTATTGGTAGCCTTTTTTCTTATACTCTTTATATAATTCTTTAAATCGATTAAAATGAATAATTTCTCTTTGTCTTAAAAATAAAAGTGGCCCAATGATGTCTTTATCATTTGTTAAATTAATTAAATTTTCGTAAGTGGCTCTAGCCTTTTCTTCAGCAGCCATATCTTCTGATAAATTTGCTATTGGATTGCCTACGGAAGCAAAGTAACCACTGGTAAAGGGAACTCCAGTTGCATTCGTTGGGAAAAGATCTGTTCCGTGTTCAGCATAAAAAGTATCTAGACCAGCCTGTTTTAGTTCTTGAATGGTAGCTCCTTTAGTTAATTGATAAAGCATGGTACAAATCATTTCTACATGGCCTAATTCTTCGGTTCCAATGTCAGTTAGTAAAGCCTTTCCTTTGTCATCAGGCATGGTAAAACGTTGGTTTAGATAACGCATTGCAGCGGCTAATTCCCCATTTGCTCCACCATATTGGGTCACAATTAGATGCGCCATTCTTAAGTCTTTTTTCTTAATATTAATTGGGTATTGTAAAGTTTTTACATATTGAAACATATTATTCTCCCTCCCAAGGCCATGGGCTATTTTTCCATGACCAATTTGTTATATTTGGGTTGATATCTGATATGGTTAGTGGACCATACATTCTTTCATATTTATCTTTAATTTGTTTAGAGATGGTTAAGTATTTTTGAAAAATAGATAACATTTGTTGGTCATTTGGATTTACATCTAAGTATAGATTTAAGTCTGTTAAAGCAAACTTATATTGAAGGAGTTGGTATAATAGTGCTTCTCTTTCATTTTTAGGATTTAATTCCATGGGGCTATAATTTTTATATTTGCTATACAAATTTTGAAAACTGTTTCCTCGGATAAATCCTTGATAAGGATCGGTTAATTCCGAATTTTTTGCCATTTGGTTATTATACATATTTGGGTTGATATTAGGATTAGTATTTTGGTAAGGTATGGTATTATTATTTTGATAATTTATCATATTAGGGGATGCTGTCATATAATTTAAATAGTCAAATCCATAATCGTTCATTTTTATCACTTCCTAGAATAAACTATGAAGTTGTGACAGATGTGTATAGGCTAGTGTCATTTTTTATTTACATTAAGAAAAATCCTATGATACAATAAGTTTTGAGGTGAACGATGAAAAGTGTTATTGAAAATGAATATTGTTTAGAAATTAAAAATTCTAAATTTATTGCCTTAGTATATCCTATTGAAAAAAATACTGATATTGATATTTATCTAGAAAAGGCTAAAGTTAAATATCCTAATGCTACACATTATTGTTATGCGTATATTTTAGATCAAGTAAAGTATGCAAATGATGATGGAGAACCTAGTGGTACTGCTGGTATCCCTATTCTACTCGTTTTAGAAAAACAGAATTTAAATCATGTTTTGTGTATAGTTGTTCGTTATTTTGGAAAAATAAAATTAGGTGCTGGTGGTTTAGTTAGAGCTTATACTAAAAGTACAACAGAAGTTTTAAAAAATCATATTTTATATTTAAAATCTGGATTTCTCATTCAAATTACTTTTTCTTATTCTTCCCTAAAAACAATAGATTATTTATTAAAAGAGAAAAAAATTTTAAAAAAAGAATTTCAAGAAGAGATTGTTTATGAATTAGAAATTTTAAAAGAAGAATTAGAATCTTTACAAAAATTTAAAAATTTAAAAATTAAAATTCTTAAAGAAATTTATCTTTCTTGCTCTTAAACTAAATCTTGTTTTTTCTAATTTATATTTATTGGAAATTATTGAATAACATAAATTTAAGTGGTTGGTGGATACTAATAATGTAATCTGTTAAAAGATTAAAAAGGAGATGTAATTCATGCTAAAATTAAAAAAGACATCTAGTTTGATTGTTCTTCTTCTAACTATATTCTTTATTCCTTTTAATGTCTTTGCTTATTCAGATTATATTATTGCTGGTGGTCAAAATATTGGAATCGAATTAAAATGTAATGGTGTTTTAATTGTGGGTACTTATAAAATTGGCAATGAAAATCCAGCTCTTTTGGCTGACTTACAAAAAGGAGATAAAATTACCCATATCAATAATTTAGAAGTGCATTCTATTGAAGAAATGTTAAAGAAACTTGATGAGACAAATGCAAAAGAAGAGATTAAAATTGGTTATGTCCGTGGCAGTGAAAAAAAAGAAACAATATTGAAACTGGTTCAAGATAACGATTCTGTTTATAAAACAGGACTTTATGTAAAAGATAGTATTAATGGTGTTGGTACTTTAACTTTTATTGATCCAAATACTAAAATTTATGGTGCTCTTGGGCATGAGATTATTGAATCTACAACAGGACAAAAATTAGAAATTAAAGATGGAAAAATTTATCATTCTACAGTTACTGGAATTACTCCATCTGATCGAGGAAATCCGGGAGAAAAAAATGCTAGATATGATGTTAATGATATTTATGGAAATATTGTTGAAAATACTTCTTCAGGGATTTTTGGAAAATATACAAAAGATATTGAAAATGAAAAGAAATATAAAGTGGCTGAGAAAAAAGATGTTACTTTAGGAGATGCCTCTATCCTTACAGTAATATCAGAAAATGATGTGGAAGAATTTAAAATTAAAATTTTAAAAGTGATGTTAAATGATAAGAGTAAAAAAAATATTTTATTTGAAGTAACGGATGAACGATTATTAGAAAATACTGGGGGAATAGTTCAAGGAATGAGTGGTAGTCCTATTATTCAAAATGATCATATCATTGGTGCAGTTACTCATGTTGTTGTTGATGATTGTAAAAGAGGATATGGTATTTTTATCGAGAATATGTTAGAAGAAGCCGAAAACTAAAAAAGATTCATTGGAGATTTTATGAATCTTTTTTTCTTTCGTTTTTTGTTGCATTCATCCATAAGTTTGTGTTATAATTTTGTTATGCTGAAATGGCTCAGGTGGTAGAGCAATTGATTCGTAATCAATAGGTCGCAGGTTCGAGTCCTGTTTTCAGCACCATTGACGGATCTGTTCGAACTGTTGAACTTTGATATATATTAACAATCTGAAAAAAAGATTGTTTTTTCTTTTTTGGTTAATTTTGATACCTGTCTCAAAATACTTAGGGGTTAAATATTTTAACATATAAAAAAGCAATAATACTTTAATTATAAAACATTATTGTTTAACTCTTTTATTGTTTTTTACTTTTTTTAATGAGTTGCTATAAGCTATTTTCTTTTCATATAATGTATTATAAAATACCGTTATCATATCATCCTGTAATGTAAGTCCCGTTTCAATATTTTTACTCAAAAATCCATTACCTGATGGAGAAAAAGAAACAATTCCTTCTCTATCAATAGCATGTTTCTCAAAAAAAGGATTGCTATAGGAAATATAAAATTCTCCATTTATTCTTTTAATTATAAGTCGAGAGACCACATCACATTTATCTTTATCATCAATATTATAACATTGTTCCGAAAGCCAAATAAGTTCATCTTCTGATTTTTTACTATATTTATGTGGAAATTCATAAGAATTATTCATTAACCATTCTAAATTATGATAAAAAATTTCATCATCATCTGGGTTAATAACAATCAATTTATTAGTAGGAAAAACAAACAGAAAAAAACTAGGAACAAAATATAATTCTAAATCTACTAAATCAGAATCGTCCACTATTGATATTTTTTTATTAATTCGATCTCTTTTTAATTTCACAAAAACCACATCCAAAATCATTTTATACTATAACATTTTTTATTAAAAATATCAATATAAAAAAGTTGTAGATATCTACTTCACTGCACCAGTTGAATAGATACTCAAACCTTTTTGAGATAATATAAAAACTACTTTCAAATCAAATTGAATGAAGGTAGTTTTATTTTTTACTATATCATACTATGTGTATTATGACTTATTTGTAATCATTTCAATAAGTTTTTTGGAACTATAATTTGGTTCTTTTTTATTCATTGTTGCAATAACAATTGTTCTCTTGGAAATATTATTGTCCATTTTCATTTCATATAAAGATTTATTATTTAATTCATCAAGAATAAATTCTTTCGTAGCGTACCCAATACCAAAGCCAGCTTTAATTAAATCAATAATCAAGTTATAACTAACGACTTCTAATTTGGAATTTATATTACATTTGTTTTCTTTTAAATATTTATTTAAATGGATTCTGCTATTTGAAGAGGAACAAGGTAAAATAAATGGATATGATTCTAAATCTTTTGTCGTTAATTTTCCTTTGGTTAAATCATGATATTTTTTGTTTCCAACAAATATATCTTGTATTTTGGTAATTGGTTTTAAGATTAAATCTTTATTATCACTTTCAGGCAAAAACATTACTAAAATATCTAAATTTCCATTTCTTAATTCTTTTAATAAATTATTGGATAGATTATTATTGATTTGAATATCTATTTTTGGATATTGTTCATGAAACTTTTCTAAATATGGCATTAAAATGTATCTACAAAGTGTTGTTGATACTCCGATTCTAATTGTTCCGGTATCTAATTTTTTAAGATTGGTTATTGCGTTTTCTCCATTAATAATACTTTCTATTCCATTTTTGACATAATCAAATAATATTTTCCCCTCTTCCGTTAATATTACTCCGTGTTTTGTTCTAGTAAATAAACTAACCCCTAATTGGTATTCCAGTTTCTTTATTTGGGAGGTAATTGCTGGTTGGGAAATAAATAAGGTATTGGCTGTAGCAGAAATACTTCCATTTTTTGCTACCATGTAAAATACTTTGTATAGTTCCATATTAATATTCATGATATAATCCCCTCTTATATTTAATATAAAATATATATATTATATTTATAGCATAAATTAGTGTATACTTCAAGTAAGGAGTTGATATTATGTATCAAACAAAGATTAAAGATATCGAAGATTGGAAACAAAAAAGACAGCAAATGATTAGTTTACAAAAAAAGATAGATGCATTATCCACTTTTGATTTAAAATTAATTGGGGATATCATTGCTAGACTAATGTCTGAATTTGAAGGAACACTGTATTGGTGTATAAAAAATGGTTCTTGGTTTGATGATGACTACTTAGTAAAACCTAAAATTGATCAAAAAGAATTTTTACAAATTTATCCAATTTATAAATTGAAAAAACTAAATAACAAAGAGATATTTGATAAAAAAGAAAAAGAAATATTAACTTTTTTGCCACCATCTTCTTCACCTTTTAATTATGATGCTGAAGAAATAAATACTTCTTATATTCAGTACTTTATAAATTTTTTATACAATAAAAGATCTAGTAATTCTCTTTATGAAATTACCAATGAAGATTTAGAAATAATATTACAAGAATTTTTATTAGATACAAGAGATTTACAGCAAAGAAGGAAAGAAGAAATCACAAGAAAAAACGAAGAAAGACGAAGCCATCAAAAAAGATTAGAATTTGAAAATTCTTGTATGATTAGTAGAAAATTAATTTATAATTCTTTAACCTATATCATTAATCACTATGAAGATACTATGACAGTAGTAAAAGAATATGAAGAAGATTGGAAACGTTCTAGTCAATGGAGTGAACGATATCTCTATCAAAATTTAATTATTAATGACGGTATTACTAAGGTTAGTTTTCAAACAGTAATTGATCATGAAGGCTGCTATCCTGATGAAGAGTATTGTGGAGTTTATGTCAATAGAAATAAGGATACAAATATTTGTTTTTTTGATTTAAAAAAAGCGATAACGCCTATTCTAAAAAGTTCTATGTATGTAGCAATGTTTATGGATATGATTGAAAATTTATATAATAAAAACATTAATGTTTCATCTGAAAATATACAACAGATACTTGTATTAATAAGTAATAATTGGAAAGAAAAAAAACGAGTTTTGAAAAAAGAAATATTATAATACTTAAAAAGAAAAAAATTACTATCTTTTCTTTTAAAAAAAGAGTTAAAATATTTAAAAAAGTGTATAATAAAAGAAATAGTTTGGAGGTTATTATGAAAAAAGAAGAAAAAAAAGTTACTGTAATGATTGGTAGCGGAGAGAATGCTTTATTTACTCATGTAGATAAAGGAAAGAAGATTTACTCTAATGGTAGTTATTTTATAGCTGGTGAGACAGCAGAAGAAAATAAAAAAAGATGGGAAAAAAGAGAAGCTGAGCTTTTAAAAGAAATGAAATTTGAAAAGAAAATTCCAAGCTTAGACTTTAAAACAAGACTTTATTTATTTTTAACCAATGCTAAAATAGAAAACCATATTCCAATAGAAAAATATCCGGAAAAATTAATCTTAACTTTACAAGATACTCAATATAATGAGGTTTATATTTTTAAAAACTATCAAGAATATAAAAATTTCTTTTTCATGTATTTTGATAATATTGATGAAGAATTAATTAATTTAGCAATTTATACTAGAGGTAGTAAAGGACAAGTGGTTGCTTTAAAAGGATTATGTGAACAGGTGATTATTAAAATGCAGATTCAAAAATTTTATGCTGCTCATACAAAAGAGTTTATTGACGAGATTCATTCTAGAGGTGAATTGACTCCTTTTGAAATTGTTCAACTTTATGAAGAAAATGATTGGTGTTGTTTGGAAGAGGATGAAAAAGGAGAAAAATGGCGATGTAACTTTTTTTCAAATGATTGTCATAAATGTCTTCTTGAAAGTGCAGCTTATCAATTTGCTTGTAACAATTCTGATATTCAAAAGAGAAAAAGTAAAAAAAGAACGAACATAGTTAGAAACTAAAGATATGTTTGCTCTTTTTATTTTTTATCATCAATTCTAGAAGATACTACTAATGCACAATAAATAAATGTTAAAATTAAAAATATAGAAATTGATACTGCACTGATTAAAATTATTTGCACAATCATTATCCTTTCTTATTTACGGTTTTATTTACTCCTAGTATAATCAACAATAAACTAAATATTCCTAAAATTATTGCACTTACAGTCATCTTTTGAAAAATATCATTTATTATTAAAACTATTATTTTAGAAAAACATGGACTGAATATCACAATTTTTTGAAATTTACTTTGAAGAAAAAATTTGATAAGAAGAAAGACAAAAGATGTTGTTAAAGTAGCTATTCCAAAAGATTTACTGAAATAGGACTTCTTTTTGGTTAAAAGGAAAAGTAAAATGGTTAAAATGAGAAAAATAGTTGTATTACTGAGGATAAAAACTTTTCTTAAAGAAAATATTTTTAAGAATATCCTTTGAATTTGAGAAAGATATTTTTTGGAATATAGAATATTTGTTTCATAAAGAGTTGCTACTTGTGTTTTTAGTTTGTCAATAGCCTGTTGTTCATCTAAAGTAATACTTCTATTGTTTTCTTGTACTTTTTTAGTGATCATATTATCTAAATTATCGGTAATAGATGTAGTATCAATTTTTATTTCTTTATTTTGATAAAAGGAAAGAATTACATTATTAATATCCTTCTCTACTTTTTCTTTAGTATAAATTTTTTCTATTTCTTCTTTAGATAATCCTAAAGAAACAATTTCTCCTTCTACTTTTGAAATACTAAATTGATAAATTTGCTCTGAATAATTATTTTTTTGGAGAATAGATAATAGGTAATCTTTATTTCCAAGAGTTTGGAAGAAAAGAGAAAGGAGAATCAAAGTAATTAAAGACAAAGAAATTAAAAGTTGGTTTAAAAATACAATAATTTTTTTAATCATTTATTCCTCCTTTTCGTTTACCTCTAATGAAGCATATACGACAAAACGATATTTTGTATAGACGATTGTTGTTACTGGATAGCAAGTATATAACATTAATATTTCTTTTTCTCTTTTTATTGATACTTGATCTAACTGGGTATCTTCAATAATTTTAGTATTCTCTACTATGTAAGAATAAGTGCCATAAGTGGTTGTAACAATAATTTTATCCCCTAGAGAAATTTGAGGTAAATTTCTTAATTTATCACTGGTATTATGCCCCATATAAAGGATAGAACCACCTTCTCCTGGGAAATAACTTGCTATATATTGCCCTACTCCATATTTTAAAGTTTCTGTATCATCTCCATAATAAACTGGTTGATTGATATTAATAGAGGGAATAGAAATCGTAGCATATTTTGTTCCATATTCTGGATAAGATTTTAAGTTTTTCGTTTTTAAATCTAATTTAATGTCTTTTAATATTTTTTGATTTGATTTTTCAGAAATTAGATTAATTATTTGAAAAGTTTTTTGGATAGAATTGGAAAAGAGAAAATATGTTCCAAATAGGATTAGTATTGAATAAATAAAAGCAACTATTGTAGAAATAACAGTTGCTTTTATTATTGTTTTAAATGGAAGTTTTTTAAGCATTTCCTTTTAACTTTCTCATTACTGCCATTGAAGCCATAACTAATGCTAATCCAGATACAGCTACATAAACAGTATAATCAGAACCTGTTGATGCTAATTTATTTGTAACAAGAGCGGCTGAACCATACATTTTTCCGTTTGATCCTTTTACCGTTACTCTTTTTGAAGTTGTATCATAGTTGATTGTAGCACCAGCTAATGTTGCTGCTTCTGTTGCTAATGAACGAATTTGGTCTTTTTGACTTTTACTTAATTTAGTAATATCAGTTGTACCAGCAGCATTCATAATCGCAATAATTTGATCTCCTTTTGCGATAATTTTATCAGCATCTGCTTCACTAATTGTATTATCAGCTAAATAATTTTTAGCGATTGCAGCAAATTCTGGACTACTAACACTTTTTCCAGCAATGGTAAATGTTTTTGATGCATAATCAATTAAGTCTTGTTTTGTTGCAGCATGAACATTAGTAGTGAAACTTAATGCAATGATAAATACAGCAATAAATTGTAAAACTTTTTTCATTTTTTCTCATTCCTTTCTTCAAGTTAATTATAGCAAATTATAGTAAAAAGGCAATATTTTTTTGTATTTATTTACAATTTTTGTAAATAATTTTAAGAAAAAATCTCTTTTTTCTCTTTAATAATCTGGTATATAGAAAGCAAGCAATAGTAGCACCTAGAGTATCAATTAGTACATCGCTAAATTGTCCTGTTCTACCACTAACAAAAGTTTGATGATATTCGTCCGTACAAGCATAGATAAAGCAACAAAAGATTGCTATTAAAATCGATAAAAATTGTTTTTGATTTAAAGTTGGAAGTGTTTTTAAAAGAGCATTTAAAATCAAAATAGATAAAATAAAATAAACACTAGCGTGTGCGCATTTTCTTAACGGTTTATTCAATGTATCCGTAATTTTTGCTTTCTTTTTTGAAGAAACATTTTCTTTAGTTAAACCAATATGATTGGTGGTATCGATAGTTGTATCTACTACTTTATCAATCACTTCTTTACTTTTTCCGTTAGATTCTTCTGTATTCATACTAGATAAATAAAAGATAACCCCCATCCATATAACAACCAAACTCCATAATAATATTATCTTTTTCATTTTTTACCCTTTCTAAAATACTTATTTTACTTGTGTGCTGTTAAATATTAATATAAGAGATGTCAATATGGCATCTCTTAATCTCTGCTAAATAGATCTCTTGAATAAATAGGTTTAGTTAATTTCTTTGTCTTGTCGTCCTTACGATTTACAACAACAATATCTGCCAAATTATCAAAATCGTTAAAATCATGAATAACTTCACATCCATTAAATTTATCTTCTTTTAAGGTTGGCTCATAAATAATAACATCCAATCCTCTACCTCTTAATTTTTGAATTACACCTTGAATGGCACTAGCTCTAAAATTATCAGAATTTGTTTTCATTGTTAAACGATAAACCCCTACTACTTTAGCACCTTTTCTTACTATCATATCAGCAATATGATCTTTTCTTGTATCATTAGACTTAACAATAGCTTCTATTAAATTTTGTGGAATATCTTTATAGTTAGCTAATAATTGTTTCGTATCCTTTGGCAAACAGTAACCACCATAGCCAAAGGATGGATTATTGTAATGATTACCAATTCTAGGATCTAAACATACTCCATCAATAATATCTTTGGTACTTAAATTTTTTAATTCCGCATAAGTGTCTAATTCATTAAAATAAGCGACACGAAGTGCCAAATACGTATTGGCAAATAATTTAACTGCTTCTGCTTCAGTTGATCCCATAAATTTAACTGGAACATCTTCATCAAGGGAAGATTCCTTTAATAAATTAGCGAATTCTTTTGCTTTATCAGACGTTTCCCCTACAATTATTCTTGATGGATGTAAATTATCATATAAAGCTTTCCCTTCTCTTAAAAATTCTGGCGAAAAGAAGATATTATCCACTTTATATTTTTGTTTCATACTCTCAATAAATCCTACTGGAATAGTTGATTTTACAACCATAGTTGTGTTAGGATCATTTAATTCCTTTACTTTACTGATAATGTCCTCAACTGAAGATGTATCAAAAAAGTGTGTTTTTTCATCATAATTAGTAGGTGTACTAATAATAATAAATTTTGCATTTTCAAACGCTTCTTTATAATCTAAAGTTGCTTTTAAATTTAATTCTTTTTCTTTAAAATACTTTTCTATATATTCATCTTGAATAGGACTAATCCTATTATTAATTTTTTCTACCTTTTCTGGAATAACATCAAGTGCTACTACCTCATTTCTTTGACTTAGTAATGTGGCTAGAGACAAACCGACATAACCAGTTCCGGCTACTGCTATTTTCATTTCAAATTCCCTCTCTCAAACAAGCTTATATTCTAACACATTTTATTAGTGTTTTCAAGAATTATTTTATATATTTCAAGCATTCTATAAAATAAGAATTACTCATCATATTACTATCCTTAAATTTATCACAATTAAAAGTAATATTCTTATCTTTTTCTTTTAGAGAATACACTTTTTTAAAAGTATAATTAATTATACCATTAATTTCATTCTTATCCATATTGAAAGAATCAATATAAAATATATTATTAAAATCTTTATCAATAACATATTTCATAAAACTATGATTATTACTTAATATAGTAGGATACTTTCCATTTCTTAAATAATCTTCATTATTAAATTTATAATTATATATTTTTATTTCTTCTAATATTAAATCTACTATATTAAAGTTATAATTATAGTTAAAATCTATATTTCTAATATAACTATTATTGTTTCTAATTGCATTAGATAAAGATTCTCTATCTGTATATATTTCTTCTTTTGGAATAATATCTTCTTTAGGTAATATAGATTCTTTTTCATTAAATTTAGTAGACAACATAGTTTTCTTTTCTTCTAAAGGAAAATTAAGATTTTCTTTTAGAACTGGTGGTTCTTCAGATAAAGTTTTATTGCTAATATTAGATTTATTTGTTTTCTTAACAACCATTCTTTTAAACACATTTATTAAAGATTTAAATTCACTTTTATAAAACAAACTATTAATAGATAAAGTAACAGCAGAAGATATTACTAATATAACAATTGCATTTAAAATAAAAGAAAAATATGAAACTTTAGTAAAAATAGAAAATTTATTGGCTAAAAAAGCAATTATTATTGTTTCTAATATAATTAAACTAATTTTTTTCAAATTAACAAATATATTTCTCTTTAAAATATATTTATTTGTGTGAAAGACAAATTCAATAGTTCTAATAGTCATTCCTACAATTGTTCCGATTGTTACACCAATAATTCCAAATTTTTTTACAAAAATTAAAGACACTACAATATTTGTGATAGCTTCTACCCAAGCACCTACTCTTGTTTCTTTAAAATGTCCAGCTGCTAATGTAATAGAACTGTAAGGTACCCGAATAGCCCATATATATTCACTAATTACAATGAGATAACCAAACAAATATCTGACATAATTAGCATCTGTAATTCCCTTAGTATATACTCGAACGAAAGGAACAATTAAAACCATTGTACAAGAAAATACAATTGTACAAACTGTAAAATATGCAACTTCATACATTCCAAATTTTCTATTTAAATTATCATGTTCTCCTTTAGCAATCATATCTCCAAAAGATGCATCAATTCCACTACTAAATGCTTGAATGATAGATTTAACACCTTTAACAACCAAGTAATAAACTGAATAAACAGATACCTCTGATAATTTACAAAAAAAAGTTAAAATTGTAACATCTGTATTACCATGAATAACAGCTGCTATATGTTGAGCAAGACCATCCCATTTTTGTTTTAACTCGTACTTATTATTATTCTCTAAATCAAATTGATATTTCTTTTTTACATATAAATTTTGTAAAATTGGTCTTAATACAAAAATAACACCGCTAACTAACTTTATTACTTGTATACTCATACCTAATTTAGCCATAGCAACAATTAAAATTGTACTAAAAAAGTAAGTTAAAATTTGAATAATAGAAATGACATAAGTCCTTTGATCAGCTTGTAAATACAACTTATAAGTCATTCCAAAAAAATATTCAGCAAATGTACTAATAGCAATAATTATTATTAATGATATTGTATATAAATAACCAAAGTTATTACTGACTAATAAAGGATAAAAAATAGAAAGCAAAATTATATAAACCAAAAATATATAGGCTATAGTTTTAAAAAATTTCTCTGATGTTTTTAAAATACCAGCAATTGTCTTTTTATCCTTATTCGCAATAGGTTTATACAAAGCAGCCTTAACAACAGGCCCAAACCCAGATTCTAATAAGGAAATATATGCTAAAAATTGTGTGATAGAAGAAATCAAACCATTAACATCCGATCCAAATTTATTAATAATTATTTTAGGAACTATAAACCCATATAAAACAATTACTACCTGTAATACTAAATTACTAACTATATTATAAATTGCTTTCTTACTTCTCATACTCTCCCCCTATTTTCTAGGTAACTTTATCATATCTCCTAATTTTTTATCCCATTCTACTGGAGAGAATCCTTCAAATCCAGCGCTTGGATAAAATGTCATTTCACCAAAATAAATTTTATTTTTAATATCATATAAATCTACTCGAACAAAAGGAATGTCTTTTGATAATTTTTCAGCAATCAAAAGCATTTCATTTAAATTTTCTGGTTTAGAAATACCAATCGGATTATTTTGATGCTTTTCTCTAGTAAATGGCATCAAATTCCAATTTACATCATAAAAATCTGTATTTTTAAAATTACCATTTCGATTTGAGCAAACCAAAATATATTTAGGCACACCATTAAAACAAAAGATTTTATAATCATTAAGATTGCTTCCCATATATTTTTCAATAATTATTCTAGGTTTAACATTTTTATAAGGCCATTCTCTGCCTGAATAATAATAATTATTTTTTAAACTTTTGTTAACTTTTTTTCTTTCCTCATTTATATCAAGTTTATTTTTATCTTTACAAATTACTAATCCACCAGAATCATGAGTACATTTCATTACAAATTGATTAGGTAACTTATTAAAATCAATCTCATCAAAAGAATTATATATCCCTATTGTAGAAATTATATACTCTTCCCCAATAATATTAGCAACATATTTCTTTGCCTCATACTTATCCACCATAGTTGTATAAAAATCTTTTCTATCATTTAATTTTAGCCACTGTAATTTCTCATTAAAAGTTTGAGGATTATCTAAATTTAACTTAGATTTAAAATAACAATAGTATAAAATTTCTATATAAGCCTTATCTGATATCTTCATACAACTTTTCTTTATTAATTTTAGAAAAATACTATTCATTTTTTACTCCTTTACAATACCTTTTATATAATCATACCACTTATTATTTATATCAACTGGATTTAATACTTTAGCTATTTTTGATGATTCTTTAGAAATTTTCTCTAATAAAGCTCTATCACTTAATAATTTTTTTATTTTATTTTCAATAGCTACAACATTATTGACCGGTACTAAAAATCCGTTATTTCCAGATTTTATTAGTAATCTAGGGCCTCCACACGGACAATCAGTTGATATACAAGGAATGCCTAAAGCCATTGCCTCCATCAATGAATTTGGTAATCCTTCATAATCAGATGATAAAATAAAAATACTGGCTCTCTCTATACTTTTTCTAATATCATTAGAAATTCCTGGCAAAAAAATTCTATTAATCATATTTTTTTCAGCAATTAAATTTTCTAACTCTTTTCTTAAACTTCCTTCTCCATATATAACTAATTTATAATCTGGAAATTTTTTAGAAATATTAGCAAATGCTAAAATAATATTTTTTTGATTCTTTTGAGGTTCCAATCTTCCCACAGAAACAATTAATTTTTCCCTAGTTACATTATTTTTGTTGATAAAAAAATCTGGATTTATGGAGTTCAAAATTACAACTGATTTTTTTTGAATTTTATTTGAAAAGAAATGCTGAGCATCTGGTGTCTGAAAGACAAAACCGTCAGCTTTTATATATAAATTCTTCATTAAAATTTTATATAATAAATTCTTATATTCTATTCTAGGATCATTTCTTACAGATACAATAACTTTTGAAGAAATAAATTTTTTTAATAATAATACCAAAAAACTTGGTTCGGGCAAAAAACATATAATAATATCATAATTTTCTTCAACAAGAAGTTTCTTTAATTTTTTATATCTAAGATAATTTTTTTTAATTTTTCTTTCTTTTTTTTCATCTAAAAAAATAGTTTTTATAGATTTATCAAGTTTATATGCTAGCTTATCATTTCTAAGGCTGATAATTGAAATATCATCTTTTTTTGAAAAAGAGTTAGCTAAGTTGCAAACAACTCTTTCAGCCCCCCCTTTTGTTAACTGACCTATACAAAACGCTATTCTCATAATGACCTCCAACTAATTACATTTTGCCAATAAAAATAATACTTGTCATACCCACCACCAACAGCACCAGATGATGAATTATAGTAAATATACTGGTATAATGTTAAAAATAAAACTGAAAGAACCACAAATACTTTCTTTGTAGTCTTGTATTTAATAACTTCCAAAATATTAGGTAATAATAATAAATAATATACAAAAAAATATGTAGTTATTCTAGCAAAAATATATGATTTCATTGCTAAAAC
The DNA here is from genome assembly GCA_934167785.1 of uncultured Bacilli bacterium. The sequence goes on along the minus strand of CAKPLX010000019.1, from coordinate 2,185 downwards.
TTGAAATATAGTACAAGTAATAACCAAATTATACAGACAATCTACATCTGAATATCTTTTTTTTACAGGTTTATAAAATAGAATACAAATAAAAAGTAAACAAATTCTTACAAAAAAATTTAAAACAGAACTACTAGTTTCAATATCATACTTTGAACCAAAATAAATAGAATAGTACGAACCGGAAAGAATTTTTTCTATAATATTAAAACCAAAATAGCATCCTAAGCCGACCAAAATATAACCTATTAAGGTTTTTTTAGATATTTTAATTCTAGAAACAAAGTAAAATGGTAACATCAAAAATGAAGTTTTATGAATTAATCCTGCAAGTATATTAATCAACAAATAATTTTTAAAATTTTTATTTTTAATGTTACTAAAATTATAAAAAGTTAGTGCAATTGCAAACATTTGTCTAAATTGATTGAAAATTTGAAAATGTAAACAAAAACTATAAAAACATAAAAAACTTATAAAAATATTGCTACTATTTTTTATGATGGCCTTGTAAAAAAAATATAAAGTTAAATTGTTAAAAATGGCAAATGCTACTAAAAAATTACCTTTAAAGAAAAAATTAAAAATAAGACAATACCATTTAAACCCAAATCCCAGCCAAGAACTTTCGCGAATAGTTAAAGAATTATTTGCAATTTTGCAGAACATTCTAGCATAATTGTAAAAGTCACTTCCAACACTTATATGTCGCAAAGAAAATAAAATTGAAAATGGTAAAAAAGATAAAATCAAAAAAATTCTTTTCTTCTTTAAGTAACGAACACCTTTATTTTTGTGAGCTTGTTTTAATTCAATATTTGCAAGAAAAATAAATAATAATGATACAAATTCAGAAATAATATAAATAATTGGAGCAAAATTTAACATCGTCCAGTCTTCTTTCTATAAAAATTCCATACATGTTTGTAAAAATTCAATCCAAAAAGTAGTGAAATTATTCCAATCTTATCCCTAATGGATGAGTTAAAATCAAAAACAACAGAAAAATTGCGCATAATAATCTTTCTATATTGTTTTGCAACTTTTGTATCGTATTCGTCACAAATAATCATTCTATTTAAAGTACTCATATATGCATAAACCATTCTTCTCTTACACGCTTTTTTTAAACTAGGATATTTTTTTGATAAATATTTATCCATCTCTAAAGTAGCAGTAATCATATATTTGTGATTTTCTGTAAATTTATTATTAACAATGGAACCTTTACGCATTATATAATGATATTTTATTCCATCTCCAACACCTATATATTCACATCTATCAATTATTTTATAAGTTGTAGCTACGTCTTCGAATAATTTTCCTACAGGAAATTTTATACTCTTAAAAAGATTAGTTTCATATAGTTTTCCCCATGCTGAGACTTCATATGTTCTTGAATATAATATATCTTCAAATATTTTTTCTTTTTTCCACTTGCTTTCGTGATGATTTTTTGGAATAACTACACCAGATTTTTCTTGGTGGACGATATGTCTACAAACTGAAACAGGTACATTGTATTTACAAATAATAGAATATAAATAAAATATATAATCTGGTTCTACATAATCATCCGAATCAATAAATGTTATATATTTTCCCTTTGATTTTTTTATTCCCACATTTCTTGCGTCAGATAATCCTCCATTTTTCTTATGAACAACTTCAATATTTTGATATTTTTTAGCATATTCGTCACAAATAATCCCGCTATCATCAGTTGAACCATCATCAATTAAAATTATCTGAAGATTTTTATACGATTGCCCAACAATTGAATTAATACATTTTTTCAAATATTTTTGGACATTGTATACAGGAACAACGACGCTTATTAAATCATTTTTCATAATATCTTCCCTACCTTCATACCAATAAACCTTGCCCCCATATCAAATGGATATCTAAGCAACAAGTTAAATCTTTTTTCTTGAAATATTCTCTTTAAAATATATTTTGCAAGATTAGCTCCACTGCCAGTTGTTCCATATTGATCGAGATATCTATTCTCTTTAAAAAATTTTCCTGTTAATTTATATCTGTCATAAATTTCTCTTAAAGTAAAATTATGTGAGTGATAAACGATAGAGTTAGAGCAATATTTTATTTTATAGCCATTCATTATAATTTTATAGGCAATATACATATCTTCACTGATTGGCAAATCTTTGTTATCATA
>CAKPLX010000018.1 GCA_934167785.1 uncultured Bacilli bacterium | reverse complement strand
CATAAACATAACCCCGTCCTGTGCTTTTCTAGAATCATAAGCAATATCACTTATCTCTATATCTAAATTTCCTTGTATCAATTCATAATCTACATCTTTAAGTAACTCTCTTAATTTCACTTCTATCTCCCCATTTCTTTCTTTATTATACTAAACTTATTTCCTTTTCTCCACTATTTTCTTTTATTTGACAAAAATACTTACTCAGTATTTTACAAAAAGAAAAAGAAAATTCCTAAGATTTTTCCTTCTTCATCCAATCTTTTCCATCCACAATACGAGAAACCAACATCGAAGAACTCGTATCTCCAACAACATTTAAAACCGTAGCAGGAGCATCAATAATCGTAGCAATAATCGTTAAAATCGGCAAACAAGACATTGAATAACCAAGCAAACTAATAATCAAACTCTCAGATATCGTTCCTCCTCCAATCGGAACTGCAGTTACTAATAAAGTAGCAAGTAGCGCAATTCCAATTACTTTAAGAATCATATCCATATCACTAATTCCTCCTTCAAACAAATAAACCAAAAACATAATCTTAAAAACACTACCAATAATAGAACCATCTTTATGAAAACTAGTCCCCATCGGAATAACCGCCTCAGCAATATCATCAGAAACACCAATTTTTTTAGCACCCTTAATATTAACAGGAATACAAGCTGCCGAAGAACAAGTCGCAAGAGAAGTCAACGTAGTTGGCAAAATATTCTTCCAAAACCCCTTTACTCCCTTCTTACCAGCAGACAAATAAGCATATAAAGTATAGATAATAAAATAAAATAAAATCGCTACTAAAAAGTAAACAACAAACGTCTTAAAATAAGAAGCCGCAATTTCAGATCCCATTGTCCCAACCATCACCGCAAAATAACAACCAAGACCAATCGGTGCATAAAGCATAATCAAATCAACCAATTTTAAAATTACTTCATTAAATGAACAAAGTACTTCTAAAGCTTTTTCCCCCTTTTTTCCACTCTTCCTAATTGCAAGCCCAAAAAGAATAGAAAAACAAACAAGAGCAATAATATTCTCTTTTGATAACAATTTAGTAAAATCATCAACACTAATAAGTTCCGCAGTCTTATCCAAAACATTCAAATCAATATCTTCCTTCTTATCCTCAAGAATTAATGTATTTTTTATTTCCATTTTTGAAGAATGATTAACTAAACTAACCAAAGAAGTACTAGCAATACCAAAAATAGCAGCAATCAAAGAAGTAAAAACAAAAACAATAATAATCGTTCGCATAATTTTTCCCAATCTTTTCTTTTCTTTCATCTTAGCAACTGAAGTTGAAAGTGTAAGAAAAATAAGTGGAACAATCACCACAAACAACAAATTTAAAAATACATCCCCAAAAGGAGATAATACTTTTGCCTTCTCTCCAAAAAATCCTCCTATAACTCCCCCTATAATAATAGATAAAATTAAAATAATTGTAGATTTATAATTCTTAAATATCTTTTTCACAATAAAATCCTCCTCTTTACTACATTATACGTTTTCTCTCAAATTTCTTCTACCTAACAAAATCCACAGAAATATTTAATATTCCACAAATAATCCACAAAATAGTATATAATAGAAAAAAAGGAGAAAAAAAGAATGAAAAAATATTTAAAAATGAATCATAATAACAATCAACTTTCCCTAGGAAATACTTGCCTTATCATCAAAGATTTAAGCAAAAACAAAACTCTAGCCAACCAAACCGATATCTTTTGTGCCATCTTTAATATAGAATCAGCCAATGATTCTACAGTAAATAACTACTGTGTGGGATGCCGTTCTATTGGAGGAGAATATAAAAAAATTTATCAAGAAATCAATCAAAACAAAAAAAGTTTCAACCCAATTCTAAAAAATATCTTCCACATTCTAGAAGGAAATTATGAAAATATTCCACCAAACACCTTAAATAACAAAGACTCAATAAAATTATTAGCAAAAAAACTATATAACCTAGCCAAAAACGATAGAAGTATTCTTCAAACATTCATAAGTCAACTTAGAATATCACTTGAAAAAGAAAACTATGTTAACAGCATCCAACAAATTCTAACCTATATCATTTTGGAAAAAAAGCAACCCATCTACATTGAAAATATTGTAAATGATACCATCGAAAATATCTTAAGTAATACCAATATTTCCCTAAACGACTTAGAAAAATTCTTAACCATTCAATTCAATGATGGGCTAAACTATAACTATTCTCTAAAAAAATTAGCAAAAGAAAACAATCCTTATGCCTCTTTTGAATTAGGATTAATGGAATATAAAGGAGATTTTTCAGGAACCCCCAATTATGAAAAATGCTATTCCTATCTAAAAATCGCTGCCGATGCTAACCACCCAAGAGCTACCTATTTAATCGCCAAAATGCTTCTTACAGGCAATATTGGGACAAAGTCAAAAGAAGATATGAATAAAGCTTTCCAATACCTAAAAAAAGCAGAAGATCTTGGAAATATTGCTGCACTAAATCAACTAGGTCTTTATTACAAAAACATAAAAAAAGATAAAGAAACATCGATAAAATATTTAAAGAAAGCGGCTGCAAAAAATTATCCATATGCTTTTAATAATTTAGGAATGATTTACGAAAAAGAAAAAAATTATGAATTAGCCTTCAAATATTACTTAAAAAGTGCCGAATTAGAGGAAAGTTGGGCATGTAATAAAGTAGGAGAGTTCTATCGTTTAGGTACACATTGTCAAAAAGATTTAAAAAAAGCATTCACCTACTACAAAACAGCCCTTGACGTTCCTAAGAACCTTCAAAATAACTACGCTAAATATAATCTAGCCAAATATTTTTATCTAAACGGCTGCTACGAAATAGAAATAGAAAAAAACATTCCTTCCGCTTTATCTTTATTAAAAGATGCTTCAAATCTTAACTTGCTAGAAGCAACCATAGAACTCTTAAATTATTACACCAAACTTTATTTTCAAAAAAAAGAAAATAACACTTTAGAAAAAATAAATCAACTACTTTTCAAAATAGAAAATCACCCTCTTTACAATAAAAAGCAAAAAGAACAAATAGAAATCGCTATAAATACACTAAAAAAAGAAGAGAAAATCAATAGAAATCTATTTAAAGATTGACCTATCTTATTTTCGCTTCTCTTTTTTATTAAAGTCTTCCATTAATTAAATGAATATTATCTAAAAGTACTCCAGTCCCTTCAGCAACACAAGTAAGTGGACTCTCCGCAATAAATACTGGTACCTTTAATTCTTGAGATAATAATTGACTAAAACCATCAACCATACTTCCGCCTCCAGTAAGAACAATTCCCTTATCAATAATATCTGCCGATAATTCTGGGGGAGTTTGTTCTAAAATTCCTTTCGCTGCATGAACAATTGTATAAATACTTTCTCTTAAGGCCTCCTCTACTTCATCACTAGTAATTGTAATAGAATGAGGTAATCCAGTAACTAAGTCTCTACCACGAACTTCCATCTTCTCATTTCTAGACCCAGGAAAAACAGTTCCAATCGTTATCTTAATATCTTCAGCCGTTCTATCACCAACAAGCAATTTATATTTATCTTTAATATACTTTACAATATCACTATCAAAAGCATTTCCAGCAATTCGAATTGATGCACTATTGACAATTCCTCCAAGAGACAAAACAGCAATATCTGTAGTACCACCACCAATATCAATAACCATATTTCCACTAGGTTTTGAAATATCCATCCCTGCTCCAATCGCTGCTACTTTAGGTTCCTCCTCTAAAAATACCCTCTTAGCACCAGTTCTCTCAGCAGCTTCCACAATTGCATTCTTTTCTACTTGAGTGATATTAGACGGACAACAAATTAATATTCTAGGACGTGAAAAAAAACTTTTCCCATTAACTTTTTTAATAAAATAATTAAGCATTACTTCAGTTGTTTCAAAATCAGCAATTACTCCATCCTTCATTGGCCGAATTGCCGTAACTTGACCAGGTGTCCTACCAAGCATCTCACGAGCTTCAGTACCAACTGCCAACGGTTTCTTCGTATCCAAATCAATCGCAACAACACTAGGTTCATTTAACACAATACCTTGTCCCTTTATGTAAATAAGTACGTTTGCTGTCCCTAAGTCTATTCCAATGTCTTTATTAAACATACTATCACCATCCTAAACAATATTCTATCACATATTAACCCTTTTGAATACTACTAATTTGCATTTTTTTCCAAATATTTACGCCTAGTAGATTCTCCACCACGAATATGACGAATATCCATATGATATTGTAAAATACTTGACACTTTATTATACAAATTAACATCTACTTCAAAAAGTCTTTCCCGTAAATCCTTATGAATAGTACTTTTACTAATTCCAAATACACTTGCCATCTCCCTCACCGTATTACCTGTTTTAATAATGTATTTTCCTTCTTGAAGAACACGATTCACTATTCTTTTATTCATAAAATCCTCCCATAATATTATTTATGAAAAAAAGTGGCAAAAAATTACCACTATCCTAATTCACCAACTAATTTATCATAATAATTTTCTGGATTTACAACACTTCCCTGATAATACAACTCAAAATGTAAATGATTACCTAGATCACTGCTAACATTAGATGTCCCACTTTTACCTAAAATACCACCCTGTGAAACAACATCATTCACTTTAACATCTACATTTCCCATGCTTTGATAAACACTGATTAAATCATTAGAATGTTTAACTTTAACTGTTTTTCCCATAATTTCATCATCATTTACTTCTGTAACCGTACCATCTAAAATGCTAACCACTTCAAACTCAGAATCCATTCCATAGTCAACGCCAGAATTCTGCATGTAAGTATTTCCATAATAAATAATAGATCCTTCTTGACTATTATTATCAGCTTGATAATCATAAAAGTTTTTAACAATTTTTACCGCTCCATTTGTATAAGGACGGCTGATTCTAGGCTCATCATTTATTGTAGGAACATTTTCGCTATAACTCTCTCCAGAAATACTATCAATATTTTCTTCCGTTTCTATATTATTTTCTTGAAAAACATGATTATTTACAATTTTTTCAATACAATAAATACTACCAACTAACATCGCAATGGATATTCCATACATAACAGGAACTGCAAATTTTTTTAATTTTCTCCTTTTCATTTTTTCACCTCTACTTTAAGTATGGACAAAAAATAAAAAGATATACAAAAAAAATACTGAAAAGATTTTCAATCAATATTTTTTTCATATCGTATAATTTGTTTCATCTGTTGCAAAATTAACCTCCGACCTACACCATTACTTTGTAAAACTTCGTAATTTTCAACATCACTATTTTTACTATCTGAAATAAACATATCGAAAGTAGCATTCGGAAAAAGCAAGTACATTGCTGTTTCAGGAAATCTACCAAAAATTTTTTGAACTAAATCAGGATTGTAATTTTTGATATAAACAAAACCAGTAAATAATAAAATAGCTTTCTCATTTAAACTATACTTTTCATAATATATTCACTTAAAGAAAAATCTTTATAAACATCAAATAACCCTTGATAACTATATGGATTAACAATCAAAAAGTTTTTTACATATCCATCCAGAATCTCAATGCACTCTAAATACCTTTTATAATCTTTTTGTTGCTGTAACTTATAATTTGCAACATCACAATTCAAATTTCCCGATTCTATTATACCAAATCCATTCCTTCCTGTATCATAAAAACCATGTTAAAATTCAAACCATCATTTAATATTATTTTATTGCCTTGAGAAAAAGCTTTATATATCTTTAACACTCAATGACACATCAACCAATATACTACCATAAAATTTAAAAAATCAAAATATTTTTTTTACTATTTTTGTCCCTACATAATAATGCATAAGAATTTCTCGATAAGAATATCCTTTCTTTGCCATTCCTTGAGCACCATATTGACTCATCCCAACACCATGCCCATAACCTTTTGTCTGAAAAGTAACATTACTCCCAACCTGTTCAATTTCAAAATCACTAGACCTAAGTCCTAACTTATAATAAACATCTTTACCACTAAATTCTTTACCATTAATTTTTAAAGATTTTACACGCTGACTATTAGTTCGTAAAATATCTGTAACTTTTAAAACAGCCTGATAGCTAAGCCCCAATTTTTCATAAAATTCCTGTAAACTAATACTCTTACTATCTTGAAAAACACTAGATACCTCTTTATCATAAGACGAATCAACACTCTTTAAATAAGGTAAACTCTCAGAAAAAAATTCTCCAGAATCTTCAGTATACCCATTACTCGTAGAAAAAAACATTGCATCAATAATTTCCCCATTATATTCCAAACATTCCATTGAAGTTTCATTCACCGCTTGCCTTACCTTATTGATATAAGAAACATAATTATTTTTCCATTTTTCTTTTAGCTCATTATCATCCAAATATACTTGATTACTAACAGTATCAACAACATCATAATCACCATTCCCGTCAAGACGTTTCATTACATAAGTACGGCTAGCAACACTCTGTGCTTTCAACGCCTCCAATTCAAAACTAACCGGCATCTCTCCAGAAACCACACCAACAACATATTCTTCCAAAGGAATAACCTCAATACTACCACTACTCCTCTTTACTCTAACCGTAATATTGGATAAATATTTCAACTTTATTTCCTTCAAACTTTTTTCCGGAATTTTTAAAAATTCTACCACAAAAAAAGGAATACTTATAATTACTGCAGTGATAATGATTAACCTTTTCATAAATCCCTCGCTTTAACGAAATACTCCCAAAAAATCATTTATAAACTGAACGATATTAAAAGATAATACCATAACAATAAACATATACATAACTCTAGCCTGATAATAATTACTTTGCCCTTTTTTAAATATTCCATTAATATTCACACTATCCATCGCATAAACAACTAAAGGAATTACAAATAAATACAAAATTAATTTAACCATGATTTTCTCTATCTTCTATCATTTTATTTCTTCTCACGTACTTATCTACATTGGAAAAAGGTGTTAAAAGAAATTTATCTACCATACTTTTTGCTTGCTCTTCATCAGTATCTGCACCAATTGCAATTGCATTCGCATTATTATGACTCCGACATAAAACAGCCTCACTAATATTACTAATCTTAGCACAGTATATTCCTTTTACTTTATTTAAAGCAATACTCATCCCAATTCCAGTACCACAAATTGCAATTCCAACATCAACCTTTTTCTTTCGAATTGCATCCCCCAGCCTAAAAGCATACTCAGGAAAATCTACTGATTCCATAGAATCTGTTCCATAATTAACAACCTCATACCCTCCATGTTCTAAATATTCAAGCAACGCTCCCTTTAAATATACTCCTCTATGATCACTAACTATTCCAACTTTCATTAAATACCCCATCCTTTCTGATTATCTAAATTATAGCATAACTTTTTTTAATCAACAATAAAGTTAACCAAGAAATTTTGGGCAAAAATTCCGCATTACAAAAAAAAGAAACTACTATTTAGTTTCTTTATCAAATCCATACTTTTTATTAAACTTCTCCACTTGTCCCTTCTTACTAGTCAAATTTTGTTTACCAGTATAAAAAGGATGACACATAGAACATACTTCAACATGAATTTTATCTTTTGTAGACATTGTCTTAAAAGTATTTCCACAAGCACAAGTAACAGTTGCTTCTACATAATTTGGATGAATATTCTTTTTCATACGCTCTCTCCCTTCGCCATGACTAACGTCATAGATAATATAAATTACGTTCCTTATTATATCAATAATTAACTTTCTTTTCAACCACTTTTTTCAATTTTATTCAACAATTTCTCCAAATATCTACTAAATTACTATTTAATCAACAATCTCAATATGTGCTCCAACACTACTCAACTTACCAACAATATCTTCATACCCTCTTAAAATATGTTCAACATCAGTAATTATCGTTTCTCCAGAAGCAATTAAACCACAAATAATCATTGAAGCACCACCTCTTAAATCAGTAGCCTTAACTTTTTTACCAACCAATTTACTCTTTCCATATATTGTTGCAAATTGAGCATCATTAACCTGAATATTTGCTCCCATCTTAACTGTATCAGGAACATTCATAAAACGATTTTCATACATTGTCTCTTCTATATGACTAGTACCATGACAACTGACCAAAAAAGGAATCAATACTTGTTGCAAATCTGTTGGAAAGCCTGGATACCCCATCGTCTTAACATCAATTGAATGATACTCCAATACTTCATCCACCTGAATATAATTTTTTCCAATCTTTAAACAAACTCCTGCTTCTTCTAACTTAGAAGTTAAACTATCAATATGTTCTGGAACAAGACCACTTACTCTAAGACCATTCCCTAATAAAGAAGCAATAATTACATAAGTTCCAGCTTCAATCATATCGGGAACAACTGAATATTTTGTCCCATGAAGCGAATCAACCCCAATAATTTCTATTTTACTAGTACCATGACCACTAACCTTAGCCCCCATTTGATTAAGCATATTAGCAACATCAACAACATGTGGTTCCCTTGCAGCATTATCAATAATAGTCTTTCCCTTAGCAAGAACAGCAGCTAGCATAATATTAATTGTAGCCCCAACACTAGGAACATCTAAAAAAATATCATCACCAATTAATTTATCAGCATATATCGTAAAAATTCCATTTTCCTCTAAAACAGTAGCCCCTAACTTTTCAAAACCTTTCAAATGCAAATTAATTGGTCTTTCTCCAATAGAACACCCACCAGGAAAACACATCTTTACCTTCTTATATTTTCCAAGCAACGCTCCCATAAAATAGTAAGAAGCACGTAATTTAGATGATAAATCACAAGGAATAACTGCATTAACCATACAACTACTATCTATCATAAGATTATGATCTCCTCTCACAATTTTACATCCCAAAGAATTCAAAATATCCTCTAATGCAAAAATATCACTTATATTAGGAACATTCTCTAAAAAGACTTCTTCTCCACTTAAAATCGAAGCTGGAATCAATGCAACTGCACTATTCTTAGCACCACCAACACAAATTTCACCACGCAAAGAATATCCCCCATCAATTAAAATTTTAGACATAATTATCACTCCTACCTTATTATAGATAAAGTTTCAAAACTAGTTCCCTACCTAACTTTAAAACAACTTTCATTAAATTATTAATAGAAAAACTCTCATCCTCATTGTACCACTAGAAAAAGAAAAAAAGTTATTTTTCCATAAACTTTACACTTAATATTGACAAAAATACCTAATCAGTATTCCTCACTCTAATATTTTTCCTAGATATCAATAAATTCCAAAACATATTCCAAATAAAATCAAAAAGAAAAGCAACAAAAAAACAAATAAAAACAACAAACAATAATTTACCAAAAAGAAAATTACAATCTCTAAAAAGAAAATTCCATAAAAGTTCTTTGACTAAAAAATGTTCATGAAATAAATAAACTCCAAAGGTAGAATTACCACATAATAACAAAAATTTATTGCAAGAAAATTTCTTTTGACAAAGAAAAAATAAAAAAACAAAAATGGAACATAAAACAACAAAAATGCTATTTATATCTGAAAATGAAGTATAATAACTAACCCGATTTTGATTAAAAATAAAAGAAAAAATAACAATCAATAAATAAGTAATTATTCCACCAATTAAATAAAACTTTGGCTTATTATAAGATTTATAATAAACCTTAAAAAAAGCTCCTAAACAATAATAATAACCAAGGTAAAAGGTATTAACTAACCTACCACCATTTTTAAAAATAACAGGAAAAATCATTAAAAAAACAAGACCTATTAAAAGAAAATAAAAATATGTTTTAAAGCAAAACTTACTTATTAATTTATTCAATATAGGCGTAATTAAATATAAAAGAAAATAACTAGAAAAAAACCAATAAACTTGTCTATAATTAGGAAAGAATGTTAAAATTAATTCTTCTGCTTCTAAATTTTCGCCTGGAAAAAAAGATATAATACCGGATAGAGCTATTGTATAAAACAAAACCTTTCCTTCAAGATAAAAAAGTTTTTTCATTTTTATTTTTTGATCAATCATAAAATAACCAGTAATCATTATAAATAAGGCTACCCCTAATTTACCACCAGAAAAAAGAAAAATATCCACTAAAGAATACTTTCTTCCAAAACCATTAAGTAACTTAAAACACCCATAATGATGAAAAATAATCAAAATCATAGAAAAAATTCGCAAAATTTCAAATCTTCCATCTTTCTTATTACAATCACTCATAAATAGTACTCCTATCCTACAATCAAAGTATACCATTTATAAATTTTTCTGTAAATAATAAAAAAAAGATAATCAAAAAATATAGATAAAAGCTAACAGCATCATCATTACTCCTCCAAAAATAGTCGCTAACTTACCAAATTGTTTACTAAAATAACCTCCAAGTTTCAAACCAAAATAAGTAAAAAAACTACTAAATAACATAAAAATACTAGATACCATCAAGTAATTATCACTAATAGAAGATAACCCTATTCCTGTTGTCAAACTATCAATACTAACCGAAAGCCCAAACAATAAAAAAGGAACAAACCCGATAAGTATTTTAACCTCTTCCTCCCGAAAACTAGAAATAAACATCTCAAACCCAATAAGTCCAAAAATAATTCCAACAACAAAGTTAGCATCCACAACAAAATAATGAAATATCATATTTCCAAAAAAAAGCCCAATAAGTGGCATAAAAAAATGAAAAAGACCAACAATTATAGATAAAGTAATTTCCTCATTTTTAGCCAAACCATACGTCCCATAAAGTAGTGCTAAAGAAAAAGCATCCATCGACAAACTAATTCCAATTAAAATACAAGTAAAAAGAACATTCATAGCATAATCACCTATTAAATCTTATTATGAATGTCCTCTTACTATTCTATTTAAAAAACTTCTCTATCATCTTCGCTACAAAAAATTGATATTCAACATCTCCCGTCTCATTCTCTGAAGCCTCTAATAAACATAAAGGAGGAAACAACACGCACCACCAATTATCACCTTCTCCTTCCCCAATCGTTACCACCAAAGACTCATACGCTCCAGCCTCATAATGAACGCCACGATAATCCTTTTCAGGAAAGTAATTATCCCCAAAATGAATCACAAAATCTTTATCATATCCATTATCTGAAAATATTTCTTTAATTCCACTCTCTAATTCACTCAAATTATTTTTGATAACTCCCCTAGCTTCTTCTACATCCCCAACATTTAATAAAAGTGGTGATATCGAAGTCTCAATATATTTCTTCACTTTCATCTTCATACTTTGGTCATATATCTGATTAGAATCCGCAATAACGCGAACCCGAATAGCCGCATCAGGAATAACTATCTCATCCTCTTTAGCATTAACATTAACATACATAACAATAAAAGCAATAATAAGTATAACAAATAAAATAATTTTCTTCATAAAAAATATCACCCTTTCTATTTCAATCATGGGCAATATCTAATTATTTTATACAAAACAAAAAAAATGATGATAAATATTTTTAATTCATTCTATTTACCACTCAATTTTTTTCAACATCGGCCATTTCCTCATCCATCTCTTTGCTCGCTCATCATACATCTCTTTAGAAAACTCTCTTTTCACTGGCCGAATAATCATTCCAAAAATATCATCTAAACCATATGGAGCATATACTTCTAATTTCCCATTTACTAATCTCACCCCAACACAAGTAATCGTAGCTCCCCAACTACTAATTGCATCTTCTACACTAGAATAAGGCTCTCTAGTAGTATGATATTTTCTGTTATACCACAAATGCACTCGCGCCTCATTCTTAATATCAACTATACAAGCTAAATCTCCTAACTTCCCACAAAGTTTCTTTATCACAAAATCTTCCTTTTCATAAGATAAATCAGAATCATAATACACAATATCATAATCTTTAATTCCATAATTAATCTCATTTCCATGATAATAATTAAATACTGTCTGATTAATTGCCCCAGCCCCAACATAACAATGATCTAAACCACTTTTTTCTAATACCATTAAAATACTGATTAAGTCCTTATTCTCATTCAGTATTTTTTCTAAAATAAAAACCTGTTCACTCAAACACTTGTGATATCCATCCAACTTCTTCAAATCTAACCCCTCTCCAATTCTTCTTTCTCCATCGCATAATCTTTATCCAACTTACGAAGTAAAAAATCAACTCCCTTATTTAATTTATCAAAAATCCAAACACTACAAATTGCAAAAACAATATATAAAAGTAATGTATTAAAATTTACTTGCGACAAATCAAAAAAGTCACTTTGAAACATAACAATATAAATAAATAAACTAAGCAAGGCAAAGAATAATCCACCTCTAAATAAATTAAATGGACGACATAACCTCGACAAAAAGATAAAACCAGTTGTTCCTGTCATAATAACAATCAAAGTAGAAGTCAAATTCCCATCAATATTAAATTGATTTCTAAATAAAACAATCATCACCACATTAAACACAACTGTAAGTGCCGCTGGTAAACTCTTTCCCACAACCTTAAGCATAAACTTACCACGAACACGCTTATGATTAGGCTCTAAAGCAAGTACAAAAGAAGGAATACTAATCGTACAAGTCGTAATCAAACTAAGATGAATTGGCAAATAAAAATATTCACTCTTCATAAAAATACAAATCACAACCAAAATACAAGTAAATATTGTCTTAATCAATAGCAAAGAAGCCGATCTTTCCACATTATTAATTGTCCTTCTTCCCTCAGCAACCACCTCAGGCATCGAAGCAAAATTAGAATCAAGCAAAACAAGTTGGCTAACATTCTTAGCCGCATCACTTCCACTAGCCATCGCAATACTACAATCAGCCTTTTTCAAAGCCAAAACATCATTAACACCATCACCAGTCATAGCAACTGTATGTCCCTGTCTCTGCAAACTCTCAATAATCATCTTTTTCTGTTCAGGAGTAACTCGACCAAAAACATCATACTTCTCTAACATCTCATCAATATTATCAGAATTAAGTAATGTAGCATCCATCCCCTTAGCCTCTTCAATACCAGCCCTTTTAGCAATACTACAAACTGTTTTAAAATTATCTCCACTAATAATCTTAACCCGAACACCTTGCTCTTTAAAATATTTTAAAGTATCTGGTGCCTCTTTACGAATTTTATCTTGAATAAGAACAAAACCAAGTACCTTTAAATCTACCTGTCCTTGACTTAATGCCTCATTTTGATAAGCAACCACTAATACACGATAATCCGTATATTTATCCAAAAACTCTTGATACTTAGAAAAATTATTTTTTAAAACAAATTCAGGTGCCCCTATATAGAAAGTCCCTCTTTCTTCAAATTCTACCGCCGAATACTTTCTACTAGAAGAAAATTCTTGCTTATCTTTAACTGTCCAAATTCCTTTACTAGGATAATGCTCCATAATTGCTTCCATCGTTGCATTCGTATTATCAAAAGCATAACAAACATTTGCTAAAGACTCATCTAATTCACTTTTATTCACTCCCTCATAAGGAATACCATCAACAAATTCCATTGCCCCTTCTGTAATTGTACCTGTCTTATCCAAACAAATAACATCAACCCGAGCTAACGTCTCTATACAATACAACTGTTGTACCAAAACATGATATCTCGATAACCGAACAACACTAACCGCCATTACAGAACTAGTAAGAAGAAGCAATCCCTCAGGAATCATCCCAATTAAAGCCCCAACTGTATTAAAAATAGAAGCCGTAATATCATAATTTGTAACTTGTAACTGATTCATCAATAGAAGCGCACCAACCGGAACAATTACAACAGATAAAACCTTAAGCATACGCTCAAAAGAAGTCATAATTACAGAATTAACCTTCTTATCATACTTTGCCTCACTACTAATAGTAGAAATATAATTATCTCGACCGATATGTTCTACCTTAGCATAACAACTACCACTAACAATAAAACTACCAGACAATAACATATCTCCCTTATGTTTAGGAATAGGATCAACCTCCCCGGTCAAAAAAGACTCATTAACTTCAACATCTCCCTCTAAAATAACCGCATCCGTAACAACCTGATTCCCAAGAGATAATTTTAAAACATCATCCAAAACAATTTCTTCAATTCCCAAGTGAACTTCTTTCCCATTTCTAATTCCAGTAACTTTAGCCTCCGCCAAAACTGACAACTTATCAATCGTTTTTTTAGAAACAATTTCTTGAAGTGTACTAATAATACTATTACAAATAATTACTCCCATAAATAAACAATTCTTTAATGCATTAAATACTTGATGCCCATAAATTCCTGCAACAATAATTGCAGAACCCAAAACAACATTAATAAAATTAAAATAAGTAAAAAAATTACTCATAATAATCTGTTTCACCGTTTTTGTCGGCGGTTGATCATTAAAATTAACTAAATTATTAGAAATTCTCTCATTTACTTGCTCATTATTCAATCCCTCTTTAACACTAGGATTATATCTTACCATAACATCACCTACTTAAACCTAATTATACATCAAAAGATATCATTTGCAAACTTCCATTAAGTAAAAAAAGAAAAGATTAATCTCTATAAATAAAAACAAACCTTTCCCTATCGGAATAATCATTTTCAATCAAAACATTTACATCATCTAAATACTTTTTAGCAAATTCTTTAATTTTATCTCCCTGTCCAACACCAATCTCAAAAGCAACCAAAAATTTAGAATTTAAATATTTAGAAGCATTTTTCAAAATTTCATGATAAAAATAAAGACCCTTCTCTTTTGCGTATAAAGCCATATGAGGCTCATTATCCAAAACAATTTTTTCTACTTCTTCATCCTCTCTAATATAAGGAGGATTACTCACAATAACATCAAAAGAAGAAGAAACATTACTAAAAATATCACTCAAAACAAAATCAATATCAACAGAATGACGAGAAGCATTTCTCTTAGCTACCTCTAATGCCATAGGAGAAATATCTATCCCCATAACATGAGAATCTAATTCCTTCTTCAAACTAATCGCAATACAACCACTTCCAGTACCAATATCTAAAATATTTAAATTATATAAATCTATACCAAAAATACGACGAATATAAGAGATTGTCTTCTCAACAAGCAACTCCGTCTCAAAACGTGGAATTAAAACATCAGAATTTACTTCAATCAAATTTCCATAAAAATCAACATTACCAACAATATATTGAGGAGCAATACCTTTTTCTAATAATTGTATCCCATCTTCCCACTTATCTTTAGACAAATATTTATATATATATTCTCTATCACTATCTCTAACCATATCCTACCTACCAATCTTAATAAAAAGAAAAATACTGATTCAGTATTTTACTTATAAATTCTCTTCTCCCTCAAGTTTTCTCTTTTGGTCTTCATTAATTAAAGCCTCAATAACAACACCAAGGTCTCCATCCATAATTCTATCCAAATTCATAGAAGTAAAACCAATTCTATGGTCAGTAAGTCTGTTTTGCGGATAATTATATGTTCGAATCTTTTCGCTACGATCCCCAGTACCAATCTTACTTCGACGAACCGCTCCCTCTGCCTCTTCTTTCTCTCGTATTTTTAAATCATAAAGACGAGTTTTCAAAATTTTAAACGCTTTTTCTTTATTCTTAATCTGGCTTCTCTCCGTCTGAGAATACACAATAATTCCAGTTGGAATATGTGTTAAACGAACAGCACTATCCGTTGTATTAACACCTTGACCACCACAACCACTACTTCTAGTAATATCAATTCTAACTTCACTTTCATCCAATTCAAAATCAAAATCATCGGCCTCTGGCATAACAAGAACAGTCGCTGTTGAAGTATGAACTCTTCCCTGGCTTTCCGTTGCCGGAACTCTTTGTACCCTATGAGCTCCACTTTCATATTTTAATTTAGAATAAACACTTTCTCCTTTAACCATAAACTCAATATTAGTAAAACCACCTGCAGCACCTTCAATACTATTTGTAACATCAATTTGCCACCCCTCACGACCAGCATATTTAGTATACATATCAAATAAGTCACCTGCAAAAATATTTGCCTCATCTCCACCTGCAGCACCTTTTATCTCCACAATAACATTTTTCTCATCATTAGGATCATGTGGCAATAACAAAATACGAAACTTATCTTCAATCTCTTCCTTTTCCTTATTCAAATTACTTAATTCCTCTTTAGCAAATTCTCCTAATTCTGAATCTTTTAACAGTTCTTTATCCTCTTCAATATTTTCTACAATCTTTTTATACTTTTTATACAACTCTACAGTCTCAGTAAGTCTAGTTTGTTCTTTAGATAACTCTGTCATTTTTTTAATATCCTGAATAACCTCAGGACTAGATAGTTCTTCAATAATTTCATTATATCTTTTTAGCGTTACCTCTAAACGATCTATCATCATTATCCCTCATTTCTTACTTATATTTTACCATATTATTAACAATAACGCAAAAAAACTAAAAAAGTCTCCTATACTTTCTCAAAAAGAAATTATTATTACCATTGACATAAATTCTATTTCAAAACATTTTTTATTTATCTTAAATTAAAAAGCCTTATTTCAAAGAAATAAGACTCATCAAAAAATATATAATTATTAAACAAAAGAAAAGATAATTAAAATAATATATCGATTACAAACAATAAAACAAATAAACTATAAACTTTTATGATTGATCTGTTCAAGAATTAAATTACAAAAATCTTCTATTTTTAAAGATTTCGTTTCTTGACATCCATGTAACCGATAATTAACAGTTTCATCCTCTAACTCTTTATCCCCAATTACCAAAGTATAAGGAATCTTTCTAGTTTGTGACTCTCTCATACGGTATCCTAATTTTTCCTCACGCACATCCAATTCAACCCTAATTCCCAATTTTAACAACTTATTCTTTAAATTCAAACAATAGTCTAAATGGTGTTCACTACTAACTGGAATAATATTAACTTGAACTGGTGCTAACCAAACTGGTAATACACCCTTAGTTTCTTCAAGTAAGAAAGCAACAAAACGTTCCAAAGATCCTAAAATAGCACGGTGAATAACAACTGGACGAACTTTTTCACCAGATTCATCTATATAAGTAAGATCAAATCTCTCAGGAAGTTGATAATCCAATTGAATTGTAGATAAAGTCACATCGTGTCCTAAAGCTGATTTAACTTGAACATCTAACTTTGGACCATAAAAGGCAGCTTCTCCTTCTGCTTCATAAAAATCAACACCAAAATCCTTTAAAACCTCTCTTAATTCATTCTCAGACTTCTCCCATAAATCATCATTTCCAAAATATTTTTCAGTATCATGTTTATCTCGAAGGGATAATCGAAATTGATAATCTTTAAAACCAAAATCTTTATAAACATCCAAAATCAAATCAATAACCTCTTTAAATTGACTCTTAATTTGATTAGGAGTACAAAAAATATGAGAATCATTTTGAGTAAAAGCCCTAGATCTTTCAATACCACAAACAGCACCACTAGCTTCATATCTAAAGTCATTAGCAATTTCTGCTATCTTAATAGGTAACTCACGATAAGAATGAAGAGAGTTTTTATAGATTAACATATGATGTGGACAATTCATTGGTCTCAAAACGTATTCTTCATCATCTAATTTCATCATAGGAAACATATCATCTTTATAATGTGCCCAATGACCACTAGTTTTGTATAAATTAACACTACCAAGTGATGGAGTCACAACATGCTGATATCCAAGTGAAATTTCTTTATCCGTAATATATCTTTGTAAAAGTCTACGAACAGTAGCTCCATTTGGTAACCACATAGGAAGTCCCTTACCAACTAAATCAGAAATCATAAATATTCCTAGTTGCTTTCCTAATTTACGATGATCCCTTTCTTTCATTTCTTCTAAATAAACTAAATAATCATTTAAATCTTTCTCATTTTCAAAACAAATTCCATATATTCGTTGTAAAACTTTATTTTTAGAATTCCCCTTATAATATGCTCCACTTACTTTAAGAAGTTTAAAATACTTCATCATTTTAGTACTCTCAACATGTGGACCACGACAAAGATCAATAAAATCATCTTGTCGATAAGCTGAAATTACTTCTTCACTAGAAAATCCATTAATTAAATCAGTTTTATAAGGATCATCTTTGAATGTTTCTAATGCCTCTTTCTTAGACAATTCAATCCTCTTGATTAATTTATTACTTTTAGAAATCTTTTTCATTTCTTTCTCAATAATTGGAAAATCATCTTCACGAATAACACTATTTCCTAAATCAATATCATAATAAAAACCATTTTCAATAACTGGTCCAACCCAAAATTTTGCTTCTGGATATAAATGCTTTATGGCATGTGCTAACAAATGAGCACAACTATGATTTAAAACGTTTAAATTTTTATCTTCTTTAATATTTATCATTAAAATCAGTCCTTCCAAAAAAAAGATGATACCACAAGGAGTGCAAAGCACGGTACCATCCTATCTTTTACTTTTTTCGATAACGGTCTCTTAAACCGGAAATCTCTTTCGAGCACACATCAAAGGTAGTAATCCTACAATCTTATATTAGTTCACACCTACCACTAACTCTCTTAATTAATATTATAAAATCATGTCCTTATCAAAGTTTTTAAAAAAAAGCCTCTCGGCTAAAAATACATTATGGTGACCAGTACGGAATTCGAATCCGTGAATGCTGCCGTGAAAGGGCAGTGTGTTAAGCCACTTCACC
>CAKPLX010000017.1 GCA_934167785.1 uncultured Bacilli bacterium | reverse complement strand
AATAATAGGCAATAAAAAGAAATAATAAACGTTTCTTTAATCTAAATAACTTCCAAGAAAAATAAGTATTTTACTCCTTAAAATAACAAACAATAGTTCGTATGAATTTGACAATTATGTTAAATTATGTTATGATATAAACCGCTTGCCAAAATTGGAGGTAAAAATATGTTTAAAAAGAAAGTATTAGTAGTATTATTAAGTACTCTACTATTATTCTTGGTTACCTTACTATTTGATGGAACACCAAAGCAACATAATATGTTCACTAGAATGGTTAGTTTAACAGATAATAAGGCAAATGGTCAGATAGATAATGATTTAAAAGTTGTAGAAGTAGATACCAAAGACCAAGAAAAAAAGGTAGCAGAAGAACAAACTTCTAACGAAGATAATAATACTAGTACATTAACTAATACTGCAAATGAAGTACAACCAACAGAAGTAGAAACACAACAGGAAACAGAGCAGCAACCTGAAAAGGTATATGAAGGATTAACTATGGACGAATTAGCAAGCAAAATCGATCGTTCATTTAAAAATGAATTATCCGGAAAAGGTTATTTATATGCTTCTTATTCATTAGAAAAAGGAGTAGATCCTTATTTAGCAGCAGCTATTTCCTTAGAAGAAACAGGTTGTAATTGGAATTGTAGTAATTTAGTTAAGTCTTGTAATAATGTTGGAGGAATGAAAGGTTCTGGTTGTGGAAGTTATGGATACTTTCCTACTTTAGATGATGGTATAAAAGCCTTTATTGATAACATTAGTAGAAACTATGTTGCTTATGGACTTACCACAGCAGAAACAATGAATCCAAAATATGCGGAAAATCCAGCTTGGGCTGGGAATGTAAATCGCTATATTACGCGAATTCGCAATAACTAAGAAAAATCAGGTAGTATTTTTCTTTTTTTTTTGGTATAATTTTATTGAAAGTTAGGTGATAGGTCATGGGAAGTTACAGAAAAGGCCAAGATTATAGTAAAAATGAAGATATCATTTTAGGAGATTATACCATTTCCTTTGATCGTATTAATGAAAAAGCAACACCAAAAATTATTTTTATGGGAACACCATCATTTGCTGTTCCTATACTAAAAGGATTAATTAAAAATTATGAAGTAGTAATGTTGGTTTGTCAACCAGACAGGAAAAAAAATCGTCATGGTGAATTTCTTTTTCCAGAAACCAAAAAGATTGCCTTAGAATATGAAATACCAGTCTTTCAGCCAGAGGACATCAGACAAAATTATCAAAAAATAATAGACTGTAAGCCAGATATGATTGTAACTTGTGCTTATGGTCAATTTATTCCTAAAGAAATTATTGATTATCCAAAATATGGTTGTATTAATGTTCATGCATCTCTTCTTCCAAAATATCGTGGGGGAGCACCTATTCATTGGGCAATCATGAATGGAGATAAAGAAACGGGAATCACCATTATGAAAACAACCCTAAAAATGGATGCTGGAGACATTATAAAAGTAAGAAGGACTACTATTGGTGAAGATGAAAACTTAGAATCTCTATATAGTAGATTATCTTATCTTGGTAGAGATCTATTATTAGAAGTCATTCCCACTATTTTAAATCACACGGCAACTTATACTAAACAAAATAATCAAGAAGTAAGTTTTGCATTAAATGTAAGCAAAGAAGAGATGAAAATAGATTTTACCAAACCAATGGAAGAAGTATTTAATAAAATTAGAGGTTTAAGTTCAATTCCAGGGGCTTATTGCTATCTAGAACAAAAAAGATTAAAAATCTATAAAGCAATAAAAGAAAAAAAGAATTACCAAGGTAAACCTGGACAAATTGTTCATGTTGATGAAGATAGTTTTTCCATTATGTGTTTAGATGGAGCACTAAAAGTTTTAGATATTGGAATAGAAGGAAAAAAGCGTTGCTTAGTAAAGGACTATTTAAACGGAATAAAAGATAAAAGTTTATTGAATAAGGTGTTAGAATAATGAAAAAAGAAAAAGAAAGTCAAGTTAATAATGATGATACAAAAGGAACTTTTCTAGATAAATATAAAAATGATCAAAAATACAAAGCAAAAGTTCAATTAATAGGTTATGGTATATTTATTTTAGTCTTAGTAGTTTACTTAAACATGGCAAATATTAATACGAAAGAAGAAAAAACTAAGAATACTACTTCTACCAATATTCCAACTAAAGAAAATGTCCAAGAAACTAAAGAGTTAGGAAGTTGGTTAAAAGAAATAGGGACAAATTATGAATATGATGTTTCTATTTCTCTAAAAAGTAAAGATGAAACAGGAACAGAATTAGTACAATCCATTCATTATTGGGGCAAATGTGATCAAAATAAAATGATTATTGATCGGGAACAAGACGGAGAAACAAAATACTTTTTTAAAGAAGATAATAATTATTATTTAAATGAAGCCGACAATTACACTTTAGCAACAGAAAACGAAGTATTTTCAACCTCACCTAAAGAGACTGTTGAGTTTACAGGATTAAAAGAATTTCTAAATAAAGCCACGCTAGATCATGTAACCAATTATTCAACTGGAAAAAAAGAATATGTTTATCACTTAAAAATTAGAGACATCATAAAGACTTATCAAGAAGATAAAGAAATTATTTTTAATGTTACTATTGAAGATAGTGTTGTAACTATCGATGTTGACTATTCTCAACTAGTCCAAGAATCTCTAAAAGAAGTAAATGAGTACACTGTAAAATATATTTACAAAAACATGGGAAAAATAGAAACGATTCCATCTATTGCTCAAACTAAGGAAGGGTCCACAAAAGATGAACAATAAAGTTGCATTAATTACAGGTGCTAGTTCTGGAATAGGATTATCAACAGCTCGTTTATTTGCTAAAGAAAATTATGATGTCATTCTTTTATATCAAAAAAATATGGAAAAAGCTAACTCATTAAATCAAGAAATTTTATCAAAATATTCAGTAAAAACTTTATTGATCCAAATTGATATTACTAAAGAAGAAGAAATCTTAAAACTAAAGGAAACCATAAAGAGTACTTTTGGTAAGTTAGATGTTATTGTTAATAATGCTGGTATTGCAATTGATACACTTCCTGAAGATAAAACAGCAGCTGATTTTAAAAAAGTTTTAGAGACAAACTTAATTGCACCTTTTTTATTTTATAAACATTTATCAGAACTTATTGAAACAGGAGCAATAATTAATGTTGGAAGTACCAATGGAATAGATTCTTATTATCCATATAGTATGGATTATGATGCTTCTAAAGCAGGACTTCATATTTTAACTAAGGATATGGCGATTGCTTTAGGACCAAAGATTCGAGTCAATGCCGTAGCACCAGGTTGGGTAGACACTCCAATGAATCAAGATTTAGATGATGAATATAAACAAGAAGAAACAAAAAAAATTATTATGAATCGTTTTGCTAAACCAGAAGAAATTGCTGAAGTAATTTATTTCTTATCTAGTGATAAAGCAAGTTATATTAATGGGGCGGTTATTGTTGTTGATGGAGGTAGAAAGTAAGGGATATTCATGTGTGGAATAAATGGAATTGTAAGTAAAATAAATAAAAAAGAAGAACTCATTCATAAGATGAATGATCGAATTCTTCACCGAGGACCCAATGCGGAAGGGGTATATGTTGATGAGAAGGTAGCACTTGGTCAAAGAAGACTATCTATCATCGACTTATCTGGTGGAAACCAACCAATTTATAATGAAGATAAAAGTATTTTAGTGATGTATAATGGAGAAATTTATAATTATCAAGAATTAAAACAAGAACTAAAAAATCATCAATTCAAAACCAATAGTGATACAGAAGTACTAGTACATGGTTATGAAGAATGGGGGCATGACCTTTTAAAAAAATTAAGGGGAATGTTTGCTTTTTGTATTTATGATAAAAATAAAGATGAATTATTTATTGCTAGAGATCATTTTGGCATAAAACCACTTTATTATTATCAAAATCAAGAGGGCTTTCTTTTTGGATCAGAAATCAAAAGTTTTTTAGAAATTCCCTTTTTTCATAAAGAATTAAACAAAGAAATGCTAGGAGCCTATCTAACTTTTAGTTTTACCCCAGGGGAAAAAACCTTTTTTAAAAATGTTTACAAATTAGAACCCGGTCATTATATGATCTTTCATACAAAAACCAACAAAAAAGAAATCCATCAGTACTTTCATTTTCACTTTTCTAAAACGAATCAAAGTTATGAACAAGTTGTAAATGAAATTAGTGAAAAAATGCAAGATAGTGTAAAACACCATTTAATTAGTGATGTTGAGGTAGGATCTTTCTTATCAAGTGGGATTGACTCTTCCTATTTAGTAAGTTTAGCAAGACCAGACAAAACCTATACAGTTGGTTATGAAAATAAAAAATATAGTGAAATAGAGTATGCAAAAGACTTAACCAATCGGCTTGGCATTACAAATATTTCTGATAAAATTAGCAAAAAAGATTATATGTCTGCTATCAATGATGTTTATTATCATATGGATGAACCTACAACAGATGCTTGTAGTATAGCGGTTTATTTTCTATCTAAATTAGCGAGTAAAGATGTTAAAGTAGTTTTATCGGGTGAAGGTGCTGATGAATTCTTTGGTGGATACAACAGTTATGATGACAACCCTTATACCAAATTACCACTTTGGATTAGAAAGACTATAGCAACCATTTGTAAAATTTTGCCCAAAAACAAATATACAAGATATTTGATTCGAAGAGGAAAGTCTTTAGAGGACTCATACGTTAGTATTAATCGTAACTTTTATGATGACGAATTAGATGATATTCTAAATTTTAAAGACTATTTAAAAAATAAGGATATCCTTAAAAGTACTTATCAAGAATTTAAAAAAGAAAATGAACTAAATAAAAAATTAGCCATTGATATTCGATATTGGTTAACAGATAATATCTTATTAATCGTAGATAAAATGACTATGGCCTTTTCTATCGAATCACGTGTTCCATTTACTGATATAGAAGTATTTAATTTAGCATCTACTTTACCAAAAGAATACAAAGTAAAAAATAAAACCACAAAAGTTGCTTTAAGAGAAGCTGCGAAAAAAGATATTCCTAATGAAAGTTATAAAAAGAAAAAATTAGGATTTCCTGTTCCAATTCGAGAATGGATTAAAGAAGATGATTTCTACCAAGAAATCAAAAAAACTTTTTCCCTAGAAATTGCTGACGAGTTATTTCAAAAAGAACATATTATGAAACTATTAGAGGAGCATAAAAAAGGAATAAAAGATAATTATCGTAAGGTTTGGGCAATATATAGTTTCTTAAAATGGTATGAAGTATTCTTTTTAGAGGAAAATACTTCTAAATAATAAGGAAAAGGAGAAAAAATGACTAAGTTTATTCAAAGTGAAAAATTTTTTATGCCAATTATCTACATTGGCTTTGGAATTATCATCTATATAGTTATCGCTAAAGTTATTGATGATTTAAGTAAAATTAATATAAAACATGTAGTAGGAAAAGGTAGCGGTATTGATAAAAGAAAAAAAACCGTAATCAATTTATTTAAAAATATTATTAAGTATATTATTGCAATTATTGTTATCGTTTTAATATTAAATTTGTACGGAGTAAACACCACTAGCATCATGGCCTCTATCGGAGTAGTAGGTGCTGTAATAGGTCTTGCTTTTCAAGATATTATCAAAGATTTTTTAGCAGGAATATTTATTATTTTTGATAATGCTTATGCCGTTGGAGATTGGGTAGAAATTAATGGCTTTAAGGGAGAAGTAGTTTCACTAGGACTAAAAACAACCAAAGTAAAAGCCTACACAGGAGAAGTTATGATTCTTTCCAACTCTTCCTTTAATAAAGTAGTAAATTATAATTTAAATCATACTAAATTAATACTAACTTTACCTGTAGCTTATAATACCAAAATAGAGAATTTAGAAAATATTTTAAATGGATTAAAAGAAGAAATTGTAAAAAAGAAATATGTCTATTCAATGGAATTACTTGGTGTAGATGAATTTGCAGATAGCAGTATCAATTATGCAATTATGATTGATTGTGCCGCGATGAAACATGTTGGAATAAAAAGGGAAGTTTTAAAACTAATTAAAGTCACTTTTGACAAAGAGGGAATAGAAATTCCATATCAAAAAATTGATATCAATATAGAAAATAAGTGAGGTACAAAATGAAAAAAACAGAAAAAATAGAAATATTTAAAACAGAAATAAATTATGTAAAAGATAGTGAAAGAAAAAAAGATTTAAAAACTTTAATAGGATTACTTCCTGATTATTTCTTTGAAATTCCAGCCTCATCAACTGGAAAATATCATCCTTCTTTTTCGTTAGGGGAAAAAGGATTAGTAAGACATACCAAAGCAGCAGTAAGAATTGCTTATGAATTATTAAATAATAATACTGTTGGCGCTAAATTTGATGCAAAAGATAAAGATCTAATTATAATGGCATTGACTCTACACGATGGAGTAAAAAGTGGCCTTGAGCATAGTAAATATACAAAGTTTGATCATCCTTTATTAGTTTCTAAATTAATCATGGAAAATAAAGAAAAATTATCTATGGAGATAGATGACATAAGAAAAATGTGCTCTATGATAGAATCTCATATGGGAGAATGGACATATGATAATTATCAAAAAAAGGAAGTATTACCAAAACCCAGAACAGCAGAACAAAGATTTGTTCATATGTGTGACTTTTTAGCTAGTCGAAAATTTTTAGATATTAAATTTGAAAATAATGAAATAGTAGAATAAAAAAACCTTCTGTATAAATAAATTACAAAAGGATTTAAACTATGATTGAATAAAGAAAGTAGGAGAGTAATCAACTTGATTAGAATATTCTACTTTTTCTTTTTTTCTTTCATAAGAAGAATTTTGTTGCCTAGAAAAATTCACCGAAGTATTATTATTTTCGCTTCTTTGTGGGGAAAAATTTCTTCTTCGCCTAGAAGAACCATCCGTTTCATCCTTAAAAGCAGAAGCAACACGCAACATTGATTTCATATTATTCATAACAGGACCAACTTGTTTTACTAAAGGAATCGTTTGATTAATTACTCCTAAAGTTTTAGAAGTTCCATTGATAAGACCACTCCAATTAAAAGATCTAAGACCAGCAATACTACTTCCTAATCTCCCAATTAAACCAGACCCTCTTGCTGCACCATTCACAGCACCCATCGTTCCTAATCTTCCTAAATTTGGTGCCATTCCCATCATTCCTCTAGAAATTGGTACTCCCATCATAGAAGGAGCCATTCCTGGGATGAAAAAAGGTTGATTATACATCTATATTTCACCTCTTTACTATAATCTATGTAAAAAACTAGGAAAAGTTAAAAATTTGTGTTAAAATATATTTAAATTATAATATAGGAGGATGCCATGGGAAGTTTAAAAAAAATAATTCAAGCTTTGAATCAACCAATTGGAAGTACCAATGGAAATGATAAAGCTTCTCAAGCAAAAAGAGAAAAAAACTTAAAACTACAAGTAATGGAATTAACCCCTCAAGATGCAATTAAAAATACCAAAAACATTCGTTATAAATATAAAGTTCGCGATAAAAAGGGAAATATTACTGATGGAAAATTAGATGCGCTATCTAAATTAGATGTTCATTCTTTTTTAATGAATCAAGGATATGACGTTTTAAAAATAGAAGAAGATGAGATGTTTAACAAATTAGGTCTTGTCCAATTAACAACTAGACCAATGAAAGAAAAAGATTTAAATTTTTTCCTAACACAATTATCTACTTATATCAAAGCAGGAATTCCTCTAATTGATTCTATTAATATTTTAGCGAAACAGGCTAGAAATAAAAAAACAAAAAATTTATATAATCGTCTAGTTTTTGAATTAACAACTGGAGAAACTTTTAGTGAAGCCTTAAATAAACAAGGTGCCGTCTTTCCTAAATTATTAATCAATATGGTCAAAACATCTGAACTAACAGGAAATTTAACTGGTGTTTTAGATGACATGGCAGATTATTATAAAACTATTGATGAAAATAGAAAACAAATTATAAGTGCTATGACCTATCCTGCTGTTATCTTTGTAATTGCTATTGTTGTTTTAGTATATATTGTACTATTTGTTGTTCCTGAATTTACAGATATGTATTCACAGATAGGAAGTAAATTGCCACCTATTACCGTGATGATTGTCAACTTAAGTGATTTTTTGGCCGCAAATTTACTTTATGTAATTTTAGTAATTTTAGCAATTTTTACGATTTTAACTATTATGTATAAAAACGTAACAACATTTAGGTATTGGGTGCAATGGATATTAATGCACATTCCTGTTGTAAAAAATATTGTAATTTATAAAGAAGTCATCATGTTTACCAAAACCTTTGCTTCCCTAATTAACTATGATGTTTTTATTACAGATAGTATGGAAATTCTTGGTAAAATTACCACAAATGAAATCTATAAGAATTTAATCAAAGAAGCGGTGATTAATCTTAGCAATGGTAATGGAGTATCCCCAGCCTTTAAAGATAATTGGGCTTTTCCACCAATTGCTTATGAAATGCTACTAACAGGTGAGAGAACTGGGCGGTTAGGTGCGATGATGGCTAAAGTATCAGAATATTATAATACAGAACAAAAAAACTTAATTGCCCAATTAAAAAGTTTGATTGAACCAGTAATGATTATTTTCTTAGCAGTAATCGTTGGAATAGTACTATTAGCAGTAATTGTACCAATGTTTAGTATATATGAGCAAATTGTTTAAAGAAGACAAGGAGGTGCAATTTGGAACTATTTTACAAGATCATGTTTTTTATCATTGGGGCTGTAATGGGATCATTTTTTCATGTTGTAGCAACTAGACTATCTAATGATGAGTCAATTGTATTCCCTGGATCCCATTGTCCTAAATGTAACCATTACTTAAAGTGGTATGAAAACATTCCCATTTTTTCATACTTATTACTAAAAGGACGTTGTAGTAAATGTCATAGCAAAATACCACTTAGTTATCTTGTGGTAGAAATTATAACGGGATTATTATATGCTGCTTGTTATCACTCCTTTAAATGGAGTTTTGATTTAATTGTAGCATTAATATTTGTTTCAAGCTTAATTACTGTTATTGTAAGTGATATTGAATATATGATCATTTTAGATGAAGTATTAATTTTTTCTACTTTAGTATTAGCAATATTGTATATTTTAGTACAAGGTTTAGATGTAGCTGCATATCATATTTATTCTGGAATAGGTGCTTTCTTAGCAATGTATGCCATAAAATGGATGGGGGATAGAGCCTTCAAAAAAGAGTCCCTTGGCGGAGGAGATATTAAACTCATGTTTTTATTTGGAATGGTATTAGGACTTCCAATGGCAATTTGTACTATTTTTCTAGCGACCTTTATTGCCTTTCCAGTAGCTTTAATCATTTTATTTTCGGATAAAGAAAATATTATTCCCTTTGGACCTTTCTTAAGTATGGCGGCTATTTTAATAATGGTATCAAAATTACAATTGACAGATCTATTAGAATTTTTAATGAAGTAATTACTAAAAATACCAAAAAAAAGGTAAGTATTTTCCATAATTGACATAACTAAGGTTAATTTTATGTATAATTATAGTGAGATACTTACTTTTTTGTCGATTATTTGATATAATAATAAATCATAACAGAAGAGGTGATTTTATGCGTGTAGTAATTAGTGCAGGTGGAACAGGAGGACATATCTATCCGGCATTAGCCATCATTAATAAAATAAAAAAAGAAGAACCAGATAGTGAATTTATTTATATTGGGACTCATAATAGAATGGAAAAAGATTTGATTCCCTCATTAGGAATTCCTTATGAACCTATTGAGGTTACTGGCTTCATTAGAAAAGTTACCCCCGAAAATTTTAAAACGTTATTTCGTTTTTTTAAAGCTAGAAAAAAATGCTTAAAAATAATTAGTGACTTTAAACCTGATGTAGTAATAGGAGCTGGTGGCTACGTGACAGCCCCAGTAATTTGGGCAGCACATAAATTAGGATGTAAAACCTTTATTCATGAACAAAATTCAGTAGTTGGGTTGTCCAATAAATACCTAAGTAAATATGTAGATAAAATAGGGGTAAGTTTTGATTCTACTCTTCAAGAATTCCCTAAAGATAAAGTAGTATTAACAGGAAACCCTTGTAGCGAAAAGGCCATTCAAACAAAAGTAGCAAAGAAAAGTGACTTTGGATTAAGTGAAGATAAAAAATTAGTATTAATCGTAATGGGAAGTCTTGGAAGCAAAACAGTAAATGAAAAAATGGAAGAATTTTTATATGGATTTCGTAATAAAAATTATGAAGTATTATTTGTAACAGGAGAACATTATTATGATTCCTTAAAAAACAAAAGATTTCCTTCCAATGTAAAAGTAGTCCCATTTATTAAAGAATTACCATCAGTAATGAAAATAACAGATTTAATGGTATCAAGAGCAGGAGCTTCTACAATGAGTGAAATAACCGCCTTAGGTATTCCAACAATATTTATACCTAGTCCATATGTTACCAATAATCATCAATATAAGAATGCTAATGATTTAGTCAAAAAAAATGCAGCCCTAATGATCGAGGAAAAAGACTTAAATAAGATATCTTTTATTCATACAATAGATGACATTTTAGAAGATGAAAAAAAGTATACAGAATTAAAAAAGAATGTCAGTAAATTAGGAATCAAAGATTCCTCAACTAGAATTTATGACATATTGAAGGAATTGATATTAGATGATAAAAAATTTTATTGAAAAAAATAATTATGAATATGAGGAAAATAGTAGTTTAAAAAGATATAATACTTATCATGTTGATGCAACCTGTAAATATTTAATTTTTCCTAAAACAACAGAAGAATTTATTAATTTACTAAAAGAATTAGATAAAGAAAAAATAAAATATCTTGTATTAGGAAATGGAAGTAATGTAATATTAAACTTTACCAATTATGATGGTGTAGTAATAATTTTAAAAAAACTAAATAAACTTACCATCGATGATGTTAGCATTGAAGTAGAAGCAGGCTACTCTCTACAAAAACTAGCCTTAGAAACATCTAGTTTAGGGTTAAAGGGATTAGAGTTTGCTTGTGGAATTCCGGGTATGGTAGGTGCAAGTATTGCAATGAACGCAGGAGCCTATAAAAATGACATTGGTACAATTGTAGAATCAGTCAAGGTAGTAAATAAAGACTATGAATTAGTAACGATGATGCATGATGATCTTGATTTTTCTTATCGCAGTTCTTTCTTCAAAGAAAATAAAGGTTACTACATTGTCTCAGCAACTTTAAAATTAGAAAAAGGAAATAAAGAAGAAATATTAGAAAAAATTAGTAAAAGAAGAGTAAAAAGAATAGAAACACAGCCATTAGATATGCCATCAGCGGGTTCCGTATTTAGAAACCCAGAAGGGATGTATGCAGGAGAACTTATCGAAAAGATAGGACTAAAAGGATATAAGATAAATGGGGCAATGATATCAGAAAAACATGCTAATTTTATTGTAAACAATGGAGGCGCCTCGGGAAAAGATATTGTCAAACTAATTGAAAAAGTAAAACAAGAAGTAAAAAAAGAATTTGAAGTCGACTTAGTTTTAGAACAAATGATTGTGGATTAGGTGAATGATATGGCAAAAAAGAAGAAAAAAAGGGTTTTTAAAGTAAAAAATATTATAATATTACTATCAATTATTTTAGGAATAGCATTTCTTATTTACTATGCTTTAATTCTTCCTATTAAAAATATTTATATAAGTGGAAATGAATTTGTTTCTGATAATGAAATAATGACATTATCAACACTAGATAAATACCCTTCTTTTTTGCTTACTAAAAGTAGTGATATCAAGAAAAAAATAGAGAAAAATCCATATATTCAAAGCGTTAAGGTTAAGAAAAAACTAGGAAATATTATAGAATTAAAAATTCAAGAAAAAATGCCTATTTGCTTAATTGGTGAGCAAGTACTTTTAGAAAATGGTTCAACTTTAAATAATACCTATAATTTATCTGATATTCCTACATTAACAAATGATATAGAAGATAAAAAAACGAAAGAAAAATTTGCTAAGAGATTTGCAACAGTAGATAGAAATATACTAAGACAAATCTCTGAGATAGAGTATCAGCCAGTAGAAGTAGATAAAGAAAGATTTTTACTTTACATGAACGATGGAAATCTAGTATATATTAGTCTAACTAAAATAAGTAATTTAAATAAGTATAACCAAATTAAAGATAAATTAGAAAATCATTTAGCAACAATTTATCTAGATTCAGGAAATTATGCTGAAATGAGAAAATAACTAATCTTCATAAAAACAGGGAACTGTTTTTTTATTTCTCTTAAAAAATTCTTCCCACCCTAAGCCAATAACTTTTTCTTTACTAAAATACACAATTATAGTATAATTAGTAGCGTGAAGGTGGGATTTTTATGAAGGTTATTTTTATCAAAGATTTAAAAAAACAAGGAAAAATAAATGAGGTCAAAGAAGTAAGCGATGGCTATGCAATAAACTATTTAATAAAAAATGGTTACGCTGTAAAATATACAAAAACAAGTTCAAATATCTTAGATCAAGACATTAAGAAAAAAGAACAAATGGAACAAGAAAACATCAAAATCGCCCAAGAATTAAAAGAAAAAATAGAAAAGTTAACTATAGAGTTTAAAGTATCTTCTAACCAAGGAAAAGTCTTTGGAAGTATTAGTAGTAAACAAATTTGTGAAGAATTAGAGAAAAACGAAATAAAAATTAACAAAAAAATGATTATGGCGGAAAATTTAAATACCTTAGGTATGCATGAAGTTTCTATTCAACTTCATAAAAAAGTAGTTGCTAAATTGAAAGTACAATTAACACAGAAGTAGGTGATTACATGGGACCAAATGGTTTACCCAATAATATTGAAGCAGAAAAAGCACTAATAGGTTCTGCCTTTTGGTCCTATGGTGCTTTACAAAAAGTATGTGAAGAAGTAAATGAAGAAGAATTTTATTTAGACAGCAACAGTAAAATATTTTCTGTAATAAAATTTCTTTATCAAAACAAACAACCTGTTGATGTTGGAACAGTAACATCTGAAATCATTAACCGAGGATGGCTCGTTCAAATTGGAGGAGTAGAATACTTAAATAGTGTTATTGAAAGTGTTGCAACAGGCGCCAATGTAGAGTACTACATTGATACAGTTTTGCAAAAATTTACCCTTCGCCGTTTAATTGAATCAGCAACAGCCATTATTACCAATGCCAATAAAACAGATGCCAATTTAAATGAAGTAGTAGAAGATGCCGAAAAGAGTATTTTAGGAATATCAAAATTAAAAAAAACAACAGAATTTCGAAATATTAAGGATGTTCTAGAAAAGGCTCAAAATGACTTAGAAATGCTTGCTAAAAATAAAGGCAAAGTAACAGGTTTAACAACAGGATTAATTGATTTAGATAATTTAACTAATGGTTTTAGTCCAACGCAATTAATCATTGTTGCAGCTAGACCAGCAGTTGGTAAAACAGCATTTGCGCTAAATATTGCTTGTGCTGCTGCCAAAAGTACCAAAAAAAACATTGCTGTTTTTTCACTAGAAATGCCTGCGGAACAATTAATCATGAGAATGATTAGTTCACTAGGACAAGTAGATAATAAAAAATTACAAACAGGTAGATTAGAAAATGAAGATTGGCGACGAATTAATGAAGCAATTAGTCAACTTGCAGATACAAATATTTACTTTCATGATGCTGGTGGTGTTACAGCCAGTGAAATTAAAGCTAAATGTCGAAGATTAGCAACTCAAGGAGAAGGATTAGGATTAGTTATCATTGACTATTTACAATTAATTGATTCCTCTTCTAAATATGTAGGAAGTAGACAACAAGAAGTGTCTGAAATTTCCAGAAGTTTAAAAACAATGGCCTTAGAATTAGAAGTACCGGTCATTGCCCTATCCCAATTATCAAGAAGTGTTGAAAAAAGAGAAGACAAGAAACCAGTTTTATCTGATTTAAGAGAATCAGGTTCTATTGAACAAGATGCAGATATCGTTGCAGCTCTTCATGCTCCAGATGTAGAAGCCCCACCTGATGATAATTTACCAGTTCCTATCCAATTAATCATCCTAAAACACAGAAATGGACCAATCGCAACCATAGATATGTTATTTAAGAAGAAAACATCAACCTTTTTGTCTATAAAGAAAGAGGGAGATAAAATTGGAAAATAGTCATTTTAGAATTTCTTATATTATTGTAATTTTTTTAATTAGTATTTTAGTTTTTTCTTTTGGATTTACAAAATATACAACGAAAGTCCCAAAAGAAATATATCAAGTTTACATCGATGGAGAAATTATTGGCACCGTAGAAAGTAAAACTAATTTTGAAAAATTTATCAACGAAAAAGAAACCGCTATTAAGAAAAAATATAAAGTTCAAAAAGTAGAAATGCCTAATGGAGTAATGTTAAAAAGTGTAACAACGTATAACAAAAAAGTAGATTCCAATCAAACGGTATATAACAGAATCATCAAAAAGAAACAATTTACAATCAAGGGTGTTGATATAACAATTAAGAATAAAGAGGTTAAAGATTACAAAACTAAACATATTTATGTGTTAAACAAACAAATCTTTGATGATGCAATCACACAATTAATTAAATCATTTGTAAATGAAGAAGACTATAAAGCTTATATAGAAAATACGCAAAAAGAAATCACAGATACTGGTTCTATCATTAAAGATATTTCTATAGATGAAGATATTACTTATAAATCTTCTTATATTTCTATCAATAAAGAAATATTTACAGATGCAAGTACTCTAGCTAAATATTTATTATATGGTACAACCAAAAAACAATCTACATATTTTGTAAAAGAGGGAGACACTGTAGAGACAGTTGCCAATGCCAATAAACTAAATGTTCAAGAATTTTTAATTGCTAACTCTAATTTCAAAAGTGAAAATGCTCTTCTTTATACAGGACAAGAAGTAAACGTTGGACTAATTAATCCAATAATTAGTATTGTTGTAGAAATCAATGGTGTAAAGGATGAAGAAAAAGCTTATGCTGTAAATGTACAATACGATGAAAATCAGGTTCAAGGTGTTGAATATGTCAAACAAGAAGGAGAAAATGGATTGTATCGTGTTAGCCGTGAGTATGAATACATCAATGGACAATTGTCAGATACAATTAACTTAAATACAATTGAGTTAAAACCAAGTGTAGATAAAATTATTGTCAAAGGTTCAAAGGAAATTCCTCATGTAGCAGATCTTTCCCATTGGGCATGGCCAACCGATACGCCATACACGATTACGACATACTTTGGTTATCGTTGGGGAAGTATGCATGCGGCCTTAGATATTTATGGACCAGGATATGGCTCTAACATTTATGCCGCTAATAATGGAACGGTTGTTGAAACTAAGGGAGGCTGTGTTGCTGGAAACTTATCTTGTAACGGACGCCAAGGAAATTATATTTTAATCAACCATAACACTGGTAACTATTATACTCAGTACATGCACTTATCTACAATTTTAGTAAAAGTAGGACAAGTCGTAAGTAGAGGTCAAAAAATCGCAACCATGGGAAATTCAGGAGAAGTCTACCCCGTACCATCCTCTTCAAGTCCTTATAGTGGTACCCATCTACACTTTGCCACATGGCGAGGTTATCCACACCGCGGTGGCTCACCATTCGACCCATTCACTCTATACAAATGAGAGTAAGAGTCTTATCATCAGGTAGTAAAGGAAACACTACCTATATTGAAGCAGGAGGAGTAAAATTACTAATCGATTTAGGAAATACTTGTAAATATGTTAAAGAAAAATTAAGTATTTTCAACATCAACGCGGAAGAAATCGATGCTATTTTAATTACTCACCCCCATATTGACCACGTTAAAGGACTAAAAGTATTTCAAAAAAAATATCATACCAAAGTTTATCTAACCGAAAAGATGCAAGAAGAAATAGATTACCTAGATAACTATCAACTCATTGAAAATCATGGCGAATTTAAAATCGCTTCACTTCTTATTCACGTCATCAAAACAAGCCATGACGCGATAGACTCTGTTGGATACATCATCGATGAAGACAAAAAAAGCGTTGTTTATATTACTGATACTGGGTATATCAACCAAAAATATTTTCCTCTTCTAAGTAATAAAGATATCTATATTATGGAAAGTAATCATGATATTGAAATGTTAAATCACAGTACTTATCCTTTTAAAACAAGACAAAGAATTCTAGGGGATAAAGGCCACTTATCCAACTATGACTCCGCGAGATATTTAAAAGAATTCACCGGAGAAAATACCAAATATATCTTTTTAGCCCACTTATCCCACGAAAATAACACTAAAGATTTAGCCTATAACACCCTAAAACAGCGTCTTTTAGAAGAAAATAAAGTCGTCGATAAAATTATTGTAACCACGCAAGATGAAGAAACTGAGGAGGTATGTGTATGATAAAAATACTATGTGTAGGCAAAATCAAAGAAGCTTTCTATCAAGAAGCTATCAAAGAATACATGAAACGCCTAAGTAAATATCACAAAGTTGTAATCGAAGAATTACCTGACTCCACGAAACAAAAGGAGGAAGAACTTTTATTAAAAAAAATAAATCTTAAAGATTATAATATCATCCTAGATATTGATGGGACAATGCTAAACTCAATCGAACTATCCAATCACCTAGACAAAACATTCCTAAATCATTCGAATATCACTTTCATTATTGGTGGAAGTGATGGCTTAACTGATAAAGTGAAACAAATGGCTAATTTTAAACTTTCATTTTCAAAATTAACTTTTCCCCATCAATTATTTCGCGTAATTCTCTTAGAACAAATCTATCGAAGTTTTAAAATTCAAAATCATGAAACATACCATAAATAAAAGAAAGAAGGAAAAACGATGTTCGTTCAAATTATTTTATTAATTGTAGGCTTCATTATCCTAATTAAAGGAGCCGATATCTTTGTGGATGGATCTTCCTCAATTGCAGGAAATTTCAAAGTCTCTAAAATGTTAATTGGCTTAACGATTGTTGCCTTTGGTACTAGTGCCCCAGAACTTGCGGTTAGTATCAAATCTCTCTTATCCAATAGCGGTGATATCGTCCTAGGAAATGTCATTGGAAGTAATATCCTAAACATTCTTCTTATTCTAGGGGTAAGCTCACTTTTTCATTCCCTTAATGTTAAAAATAATACCGTTAAAAAAGAATTACCCATAACCATTCTGATCACAACCCTTTTTGCTGCATTATTATCAGATAACTTAATTAATCATACTAAAAATAATTTCACCAGAGGGGATGGCATTACTTTATTACTGTTCTTCCTTATCTTTATTTATTACTTAATTAGTATGGCCCGAAAAAAGATAGATCCAGAGGAAACAGAAGAATATATGAATCTACCCAAATCATTTCTTTTCACAATCATTGGCTTAATCGCGATTGTCTTAGGAAGTAATTTAGTTGTTGATTCAGCATCAGCCTTAGCCAAATTATTAGGAATCAGTGAAAAAATGATTGCCTTAACCATTATTGCCCTAGGTACCTCTCTACCTGAACTAGTTACTTCAGTAACGGCAACTAGAAAAGGGGAGTATGATATCGCAATAGGAAATGTTGTCGGAAGTAACATCTTTAATCTAGGAATTGTAATTGGCGTTCCCGTTGCCCTATTAGGTGGCATCTCCAAAGTATCTTTTAATGCCATTGACCTAATTGTCATGCTATTATCCGTAATTTTATTATTTATCTTCTCTTATAATGATAGAAAAATTACCAAAAAAGAAGGCATCATTTTCTTAATTTTATTTATTCTCTATTATAGTTATGTCATCTATATGGGTTAATATTATTGAAGTATGAAAATACTTCTTTTTCCATACTTATTGTTTAATATAAAAATGAAAGGAAATTTTTTATGAGTGTTAATTTAACAAATTTGAATGAGTCAGAAAAAAAGAGATTTCGTGATTCAATTCAATTAATATGTAAACTTTTTAGCAAAGAAACTAGAGGAGAAGTAATTGATATTTTTTTAGAAAGGATAAGAAATATTAGTACACTAGATAAAGCAACGTTAGGGGAAGAAGGTTATATTGAAGAAACAGACGATGAAAATGAATATGATGTGGCCTATGAAAAATATAATCCGTTAAATAGTACAAAATCCTTGCACCAATCTATTCATGAATTAATACATGTTTTAGGTACACCAAACACTAAAAATGTTTCCTCTAAAAACAGTGGAAAAGAGTGTTTTGGAGGTCTTCAAATCATTCAAAGTGAAAATGGCCATCTCATATATTATGGTCAGGCAATAAATGAAGGATGTGATGAACTTCTTAGCAAAATCGCGCTTTCCCAGTTAAGTAACTTAAATTATAATGCTGACGATGTAATCATGAGCAATAAAGTTAACTTTCAAAGTGGATATAAAATTGTAACCCCTCTTGTAAGATTATTAGCGTTTTCAATGAATAATGAATTCAATATTGACTATGAAGAATTGTTAAAAAAAGATTTAGGACTAATCAATAGAAAAGTAAAATTTCAAGGTTATAATGGGGACTATCAAACACAAACCAATGATTTATTTTATGGTATGGCAGTAGATCCGTTGTATACAGAGAAAAAATATAATTTATATTCAAAAAAAGATGAATATAAAAAATTAAATTTGAAATTAGATGAAGCATTAATAAGTAAAAAATGGGATACAAATTTAATAAAAGAAATAATGATATCCATTTCAAATATGTTTTATAATAAAGTATACATATATTTAGAAAATAATTTGATTACTAAAGAATTATATGATAAATTATTATATAGTTATGAGAATTTAATGGAAGAAATATGTGCTTTTTATTCTATGAATTATAATGTCAAAATACAATTTAGTTTAGACGAAAAAGAACAAATGTTTGAAAATTATAATCAAACAAAAAATCGGTTATATACATAACTTTTTGAAAGAAAACTACGCTTTTAATTTTATGGTGGAGTCATGTTGAAGATTTGAGGCTAAAGAAGTATTTTTCTTCTTTTTCTTTTGCATAAAATACTGAAATGAGAATCGTAATACAAAATAAGGAAATTGCCAAAAAATAGCACGAACAAATGTACGCAAAACTATTGACAAAGCAAAATACCTAGGCTATAATGGACTCATACAGTGAGTAAAGGAGACAAAAAATGAGTAAATTATTAGAAAAAGATAAAGCGTTGGCCCAAGTGATGGCAGATATCGAAAAACAATTTGGTAAAGGAGCAATCATGAAACTAGGTGAGCAAGAAAACGCCGAAGTAGAGGTGAGTAAGAGTGGCTCCCTTGCCTTAGATATTGCCCTAGGAGTAGGTGGTTATCCAAAGGGAAGAATTATAGAAATCTATGGACCAGAATCATCTGGAAAGACAACCTTTGCTCTTCATGCTATAGCAGAAGTTCAAAAAGAAGGAGGAAGAGCTGCCTTTATTGATGCCGAACATTCTGTTGACCCCGTTTATGCCGAAAACTTAGGTGTTGACATTGATGAATTATTATTATCTCAACCAGATACGGGAGAACAAGCTCTAGAAATATGTGATGCACTAGTCAAAAGTGAAGCCGTAAATATTATTGTCATTGACTCGGTTGCGGCCTTAGTCCCACAAGCAGAAATTGATGGAGAAATGGGAGACTCACACGTTGGATTGCAAGCTAGACTAATGAGCCAAGCCTTAAGAAAATTATCTGGTTCCATCAACAAAACCAACACCATCGTTATATTTATTAATCAATTAAGAGAAAAAGTTGGCGTCATGTTTGGAAATCCAGAAACAACCCCAGGAGGAAAAGCCTTGAAGTATTATTCTTCTGTCCGTCTTGATATAAGAAGAGGAGAACAAATCAAACAAGGAAATGATATCGTTGGCGCGGCAACCAAAATCAAAGTAGTTAAAAATAAAGTCGCCCCTCCTTTTAAAACAGCCGTTGTAGACATTATGTACGGAACAGGTATCTCACACGAAGGAGAAGTATTAGATTTAGCAGTAGAAGCTGGAATTGTAGAAAAAAGTGGCGCTTGGTATGCTTATCATGAAAACAAAATTGGCCAAGGAAAAGAAAATGTAAAAATCTATCTTTCCAAAAATAAAGATGTCCTAGAAGAAATTGAAAACCAAGTAAGAGAATGCTATGGAATTGATAGAAAGAAAAAGAAAGAAAAAGCAAAAAAAGAACCAAAAGAAACCAAGAAAGAAGAAAAAAAGGAAGAAAAGTAAACTGATA
>CAKPLX010000016.1 GCA_934167785.1 uncultured Bacilli bacterium | reverse complement strand
GTATTCACCCATTCTTTATCTATAAGATTGTTAAAGAATCTTGTATGGTAACTATGAAGGGGCATACAAAATACTTTGTAGGTATCAATATTGGTAACACTTGGGGCGAAGTAAAGGATGATGCAAGAGAAGCACCGGTCTACTTTGTCGATAGAATTATCAAGAGGTGGGATGCTGGTGAATTTGGTTCTGGACCATTCTGGTTTGATGATCCTTGGAATGAACTTATTAGAGATGAGAGAGCACAGTATGTTGATACAAGAATCAATGAGTTGATTCATCAGGTGCAGCCTAATATTGATCATGAACCGATAAATATTCCATTTATTATGGAGCATTTTGATAATTACACAGTCAGAGCCTACGTAAATGATTATTCATTGAATACACCACTACCAGATAGAAAGATGTCTAATGATGAGAAATCAGATAGAACATGGTCGAGCAGGTTTGAAACATGGGCACTCGGACATTTCCCTGAGGGGAAACCAATAGTTACTTTTGATTCTGAATTAAAAACTCTTCATAAGTATGTTGGTGCATCACAGGAAGATGATGATGCGACAGAGATTGATTTGGATGATCTGTTTGCTAAAGATGATTTGTCTGATATAAGCAAAGGCTATTGGTCTTTCGATGCTGATGAAATTAATGATGCGTATGACGCCACACCACGAGAAGAATACTATAGCGATGATGAAGATTTCATGTATGATTTAGATATGCAGAATCATGAAGCTAGCACAATAGCTGATATGTTAGTGAATAAATCAGAGTATGAACACTTACAGGTTATGTATGAGCAGACCTTGGTGACAGTTTCAAAGAAATTTGAGGATAAAGTGAAGCAATACTTAAATCCTTTTATCAGCTCAAATGGGACTATGATTGTATTCAAATATGTAGAAGGCGGTGCAAGTCGCTGGCTATGCGTAAACGATGAATTAGATTGGACCGCATTAGATCAGTTTATTGCAGATACAATGGAAGCAAGTGAGAATCAAAGAAGAAATCTCACATACAAACCACAGCTTTTTACTGTTGCTGGTAATAACATTGTAATTACATTGCAAACAAAAGCAAAATTTGGCAACTGTATGAATTGGCTGCGGCAGTTCAAAAATGATAATGGCTATACAGTTATTCTGAAATCAGTATTGTCAGAGATTGTAAGATTACCATTTAAGGTATCTCTGCAGTTCAAGGAGATCGATAATTATCTGAGGAGGGATAAGTGATGGCTATAGGAATGAAACCTAGTAACAATGAAACTAAGGACTCTACTAATAAAGTAGAGTCCTTAGTAGATAAAAATGTAAAGCAGAAATCAAACAAAAATACGATAATCATAATCGCTGTAGTTGCAGTTATTGTAATTATCATTATTGCAATGTTGAAGTCTTTAATGACACCTGAAGAATCAATTGAAATGTCAGATACTGGACAGATTGATGGCACTACACAGGAGACTGTAACAACTACAACACAAGGTGTCACGACAGAACATGAGATTTCAACAGAAGTTACAGTTGGTTTACCAGAGTTTGACAGCAGAGTAAACAGTAGCACAAGTGCTACTGTTTACTCAGCGAATGATTATATTAAAGATTTGAACGGAAATGATATTCCAGCTGTATACAATGTGGCTAATCGTAGCTATGTAAAAGATTTTGTAAATTACGAGGCTAAGAGAGCTATTCTGGCAGATGGTATGGAAATGTACTGGTTAGAAATACAGTACAAGAATAAACCATACAGATGCCAAGTTCCTTATTATGTTTTCAAGGATTTGGAAACTACTGGTATTTGTGTAGTGGAAATTGAGGTTTTAACATTGGAAGGTGGGGAACAAGTAATAAGCTATATGCAGGTTGTCACAGATTATGATGATTTAGGTAAGTAGGTGCTATATGACTTTTCAAGAAATGAGAGATCAGTACGATCATTACAATGCGTTTGTTGATTTTATTACGGTAAAACGTGCGAAGTATATTAGAGTAATTCCGGAAGGGTACGAAGATATTTTCCCAGAAAAATGTGAGTGTGGTTCAGATATGATAATCAACTATAGTGCAACTAAGGTAACTTGTTGTAATCCGAGATGTCATATTAAGCAATCTCTTGCTTTGAGTGAACTCTTTAACAGATTCAATTATAAAGGGATTGCTGATGCTAATTGTACAACAATCTATCAAATGTTAGAGCGTAAAGATCGTGAGTTAAAAGAGCAGGGAGAGAAGGGGTTATTTATTTCAGACTCTTTTGTAGAAATACTTCTTTTAGATATCAATGTATACCCTTCATACTTCACTAACAGCGCTGTTGGTTTGACATTTTTTAATGGTATACATTATCTTCGAGAGCAGTCTTTGACTTTTCCGGAGATGGTCGGAAAATTGGGATTACCGGAATTTGATTCAACAGCATACAAATTGTTTGAAGGCATTAGTTCATTTGCAGAGCTACAGAATGCTATTCAAGTGGCTGGGGGAATTGAAAGATTTTGTAACCAACATGGAGTGTATGCTCCTATGAAGAAGTTTTGGTTAAAAGCTTCTTTACCAGATATTGCTGTCGCTTCATTTATTTTTGAGCAGAATATACGATTGATGGGATTAAAATCTTTAGATATCTGCATAACAGGATCTTTGTACTATAAGGGGCAGAGAACTACTAAGAACAGTTTTATCAAAATAGCCAATGAAGAAAGCTATTCCAGAAAACTGATTGATGTCTTTAGAGATGTCTTTGATGATGTAACTAGAGATATCTCTAGTTCTACTATCTCTCAGATAGAGCAGCTTGTAGGTGGAAGTATTCATCGAGAACAAAAAGATTCCTATAAAGTTTCTGATATCTTGGAATACTTACAAGAGTCTGATTTGCCAGCAATACAGATACTTGAGATAAGAATGACAACAGCAAAGAAATCGGCACCGTTTATCCTAGCGGATAGTCCTTCTAATAGTGATAAATACTTAGAGGGTAAGCGCAGAGGTGTTGAACGTAGTTTCGATGGAGAGTTGCGAAAAGTTTTAATCAGTTCAGATGAATTTATAGAGATAGTTCATGAAACTGTAAGTAAATGGGAGAAGGAGTTGATAAATAAGTGCAAATCGATAATTATGCAATCG
The DNA here is from genome assembly GCA_934167785.1 of uncultured Bacilli bacterium. Next base: position 17,813 of record CAKPLX010000016.1, on the reverse strand, counting down.
ACGGAGAAGATGACCAGCTTTTAGAATTATTAGATGATTCTGATATGGATTCATTACTGGATGATTCTGCTGAGGATTCATTGCTAGATGATATGGATTCATTGCTGGATGACACTGATGAGGAAACCACTACAACAGATGCGCAGGAGTCTTCTTTGTTTGAATATGATTACGGCGATGGAGATATCGGGCAGGATATTCAGATGAGTATCCTGCCAGAAGATTTGAACCGTTTTGACGTCGATGAGGATGAAGTTGACGCAGATGATGAAGAAATATTGACTTCTTTGAAAGATATTCTGAGTAAGAAGGGTTACACACATCTAGATTTATATGATTATGATCAGCTGAATCAGCTACTTTCAGACGATGAGAAATTCTGTGATGCAGCAACAGTACAACAGGTAAAAGAGAGCTTTATACATAGTTTCATAGAGATTTGTGATTCTATAAAAGCAAGTAAGGCAACGCTTTCTGCTGCGGGAGTAACAAGTTCTGATATTTCTTGGGATAAACCTGCAGCTCCGGCTATACTTGATAATGAGCTGACAGATGTATTGTGGGATCATATCCTAGAGCTTGTCATTCGTACTGGAAATCAAAATGGTGATTTTCATGAAATTACTTATAATAAAGTGATTGAAACTATTTATGACAGATTAAGTTCAGCAGCACAGATGGCTCTTATGGAAGCAGAGTCATACCCTTATGTATTAACATGTATTTCTGCGGCTATCAAGAGTTATAAAGAGATAGCCATCGCAAGAAAAGCAGTGAATGAGCAGCGATCAAAGGTAACTAGCTATCTTCTTCGCGAGGATAAGTTAGCTATCCAGACTTTGAAGGACAAGAAATGCTCTGTAGCAAAACAGGTCTTTGTAAAGAATGGGCAATACTTCTTCCGCTGTGATAAGTGCGGGATGGAAGCAAAAGTTCCGGAGGCAATAGTTTCCTATGTTGTTTACGATTCTGAATCAGCACATAAACCTAAGGTAATTCCTCGTTTACTGGAGTGCTCTTCTTGTAAAGAAGCGCATCTTTTACCAATTACTTGGTATGCGACAATCAAGAAAAAATTGGATGATGCCTACAAGACTGGTACGGATGAATTATTAAAACACCTGTCAAAAATAGCAACCGGAACTGCCATCTCCAGAATCATTCCGGGAGCTTACAGCATCTTTAGTGATATTGAAACGGTTGTAGATATCTCTAATAATGAGGATATAATTTCATTGGAAGCTCCTGTAAATAAGGATAAAGAATTAACAGCTTTTACGGTTTCCAATGATCCTGAATACAGGAAAGCTATTAAATGTTTCCGTGATAGACTCATAGGCTTTGCAGCTACAAAATCATCTGCTCAGCTAGCAGATGAGTTACTGAGTAACTTGGCTTCTGATAAGCAAGAGCTAGCATCTTTATCAACAAAAGAATTGGCAAAATGTATGGCTTCTTCATTATCATTGGATTATTTAACAGAAAAGAATAGAGCATTATACTCATTAGTTCTTACACTGGATGAATATGATAGTGTTAGAAGTTGTATGTGCTTTACTGAAATTGTATACAACCTTAATAAAGCCGAATTTTTGTCTCTATTAGATGAACCTGAATCAAAAATCAAGGAAAATAGTAAAGAATTGATCTCTTTATACAAGGATGTGTACGGAGAGAAAGAAGATAACCTCAGCGAGGTTATTGTAGGTTTGAAAAAATACAGAAATTCATTACTTGCAAGTGTAGAGGATTACAAAGCTCATCATAGAGAATTTGTAGGAATCCTTAGTAACTATAAAGATTTATTTGCTAATACAAAGATCTTAAATATCAAACAGATAAATTATGAGTTATTACATAGTTACTTATGCGATTGCGAATTGGCTTCATTATTTGATGAAATCACAGATCAGATGATTATCAGTAATTATGCTGAGCAATTTGCAGTTGTTTTGTTTAAAGATTCTGCTATTCGCAAAAAGAATAATCTTAAAACCTTACTATTAGATTCTTCAAATGGATCTATGATTGAGAGCACGGTAGCAAAGGTATTGGAGAGTATTAACATAGAGTTACCTGTCTTTAGCAGGCATTGTTTGCAATATGTAAGCGCAAATCATCTATCTGCTTTGCGTACGGCAGCTTCTTATTTTAAGCATAATGAGTACTACAATTTTATTACAGCACTGGTTGAATTTGATGCGGACTCTACTTTAATAGACCAGAAAGCTGATGATCTGCTGGAAGCTTTATGTAATTTTGTTATGTTGGAAGCTGAGGATGTTCAGCAAAAGTCATATTGTGAATACTATCTATCTGATTTTAGTGAAGAAGAGATTACCTCCCTTGATAGTTCCTACAGAACTAAGATGATGGAAATTACATTCGGTCGTTTTGTGCCACGAAGACTTGGTAATGAGTCTTTACCTGAATATTTGGATAGATATACAGAATTGGAGGAGCAGGATCTTCTTTCTACAGTCCCTCACTATGATTATAGAGAAAAATTCAGCAAGTTTACGGAATATATGCCGGTTATAATAGCCGGGGCTAATGTATTGGGATTAGAGTACGAGAATTTTGTATTAGCTGATTTTGTACGTATACTTCTAAACGCTTGTTGTCTTTCTTTCTCAAGGAAAACCGCTTTATTTTTGCTCAGATACAGTGAGAGCTTTATTGCAAGAGTGTGCAGAAATATGCAGTATGGTTTTGATCCTGATGCATTTAAGGATAATAGTAATTTACTACGTGTATTACATGTGGATTATCATACATCCTTGAGTAATTTTGTACAACCATACGCAGATAAATGTTTTAATGAGACTCTGAATGAACATTCAGATGTATCGCAGTATAAAGTTGTTTCATTTGAAGATATTGTAAGTGATTATAACTCTTTAACGGATAATGATTTTATCCGTATGGAGAGTACGTTTTTAGCAAATAAGGCTAAAGCAGATAAGACTGTGGAGGTACGTACTTTGTCGGCTGATGATATTGTACAGGTAAAGGATATCGTTTCCGATGAATATGAGCATTACTTTGAGAGGGCGATGTTATGATTTATTTGCTGATGGAAGAAGAGAATAATTTAATTAACTCTGTAATTACAAAGCTCTCCAGCAAGATGAGACCTTCAAGTATAGTACGGCTTCATCGCAAGACAGAAGAGAGTGATGTAAGTAAATACAAGCAGCCACCTATGTTTGATAAAGGTTGGTTTATTGTGTATGAGGGAAATAATAACAGCGTTATTAAGACGTTAGGTTCCTATGATAAGAATGTAACAATTGTACAGGCACACACTTATAGCGCTGGAGAGAAGCTGATGTTAGATATGGCATCAGCTTCTCTTTCTTTTAAGATAATTGATAATCTTAAGATCCCTAAGGAAGAGAAGTTAGCGTATATACGGCGCGAACTATCTTTGAGTGAGACAGATGTTAATTATTTGTATAACCGGACAAGGGGTTATACAAGAAATCTTGTACAAGCTGTACTTTCGTTGAAATCACTGCCGCAGGTAAATCGTAGTGTTATTAAAGCAGTGGTTCCAAAAACGAGCAGATATGGTTTAGGAGATGTTTTTTTATTTCTAATAGGGGCAGATACAAAAATAAAGTATGAAGAGTGTATCGAAGTGATTTATAGATACAGATATGCTACTGAGTTTCTGAAAGAATTCTTTCAGAAGAATATCAAAGCTTACTTGGAGATTTATGAATTACTAAGTAAAGGTACGCTAACTTTTTATAATTATAAAGAGTTAAGGCTGTCTAAGGATTACAAGATATTAACCACTTTTTCTGAATATCAGTTATATAAAGTAATAGAAAGATATAAAAGTATTTCTTATGAATATTTATATTTTCTATCTTTGAATATTGCTAAGATTCCCTCATACAGTCGCGGAATTTTAGCAATTATCAATTTGTTACAAACAAGAAAGGAGCTTTAAATGTTTAAAGTAGAAGAGAATTTAATACTGACAAAAAATGCAGTATTACAAGATAGCTTTGTCGTAGAGGATTGCGGAAAGTACTATGAAGAATTAAGTGGATTTTACGTATGTCTTCCGAAAAATAGAATTGATGCTATCAAGCAGTATATGGGAACGGTCAGCAATAGTAGTTTCTTGCTTAAGATTTTTGACAATAATGCAGTTACAGGTCTTAATATGTTACTCCAGTTGGAATATAAAACTTCCTATACACAGGAGTTTATTAATTATTATGGCAGTATACAGGGGATTTTAGAATCCTTTGCAGAAGCTGAGCCCGATACAAATGCAGAAGCCGAGCCTGATACAAATGCAGAAGAGTCTGATGAAATGGAATCTTCTGCATTGCAGGAAGAGCGATTAGTAGGAACAGCTCCAAGTGAAGAGCAGCCAACAGATTTGTTTGTGCCAACAGATTTGTTTGTAGATGAAACCACAAGTGATAATAAAGAAGTAGATGCTTTTTCAACTGAGAGCAGCAATGATACTGAAGAAAGTTCTCATACTGCTGATACTATAAGCACAGAAACTGCTGATACATTTGAAGCATCAGAAGAGCTTATGTTGATCATTCGCGGTATCGCCGTGAAATTAGGTGTTATCGAATATGATGATTCTAATATTCTGGCAAGAAGCGATATTAAACAAGCACAGAAATACGTAGGAAATCTCTCTGCAGAAACAGTAAGAGAAGCTTTAATTGGTGCTATCGGTTATGCTGAGTCTAGAGAAGATTTAACAGCAATAACAAGAACGCTCGAGTTGTTTACTGAGTACTTACGTGAGAATGGTTTGAATAGATAGGAGGCTTCTATGAATAAATCAGATAAAGACAAGTTATTAATACTGCTTGTTATTGTGCTGTATATTACAATGACTGTGTTCTTTATTAGGGGTACTAAAAAGATTCCATGGTATTTGATTATCGTAAGCTTGGTGGCTATTGAATATTTGATAGCGCAGCCTAGATTATGCAAATTATATTATCAGGCAAATAATCAGCAGATAGGATTCACCAGGTTTATTCCTTTTTGGAACGAAGTTGCTATTTTCGAACAGGTAGATGCCATCTTGGCATTAGTCTCTTATTTGATACTAGCACTGGTACTCATTTTATTTTTCTTACCGGCTGATACTGTAGTGTCCCTTTTGGGAGAACATATTGCTCTCAATTATGGAACTTATGTAATAAGAGCAATTTTTATTTGTTTGGTAATAAATACTATTATAGTAGGCATAGGTTTCTTGCATGTGACGCGTAACATAAAAATTATGCATAAAACATTAACGCATGGTTATTCAAACTTCAGTACTGGAATTATTACAGTTGTGTTTGGATTTTTACCAATAATAAGAACTTTAGCTGTCATGAATTTAATGAATGCATTAACAAAGTTGGTTCTTTTTAATAATTATCACGGTGATGATAATGAAGCAGATCAATTAGAGGAGGAATTAAAATAATGAAGGAATCAGTTGTGAATATTAAGGATGTTATCTATCAGGATACCCCAGAAAGCAAGAGTGAGGAGACAATGGTAGAAGCATCAGCTTTTGAAGAAAAAATTTCATCTATCTCCGAAAGAAAGAAGGTTGCCACTGAGACAGATAATATCAGTGTAAAGGAAGATGAGGTTAATGGCGAGGTTATACCTTATGAAATTAACACAGATGAGATTGTAACAATTGGAGCAATCTGTGATACGAAGGGTATTCTTTCGGATCGTATTGATGCAGTAATGCAGGAGTATCATGTACGTGCTATCCAGGTAGAGGCTGCTGGTATTTTACCACAGGTAACAGAGTTACAGCGACATGATTTGCTTAAGCTCAATGATGTGAATTATGCAATGTCACGCGATGTTGATAAAAAGATGCTTCTGTCTTACAGACAGACTATTTATGACACATTGAGCTCTGGATTGCCTTATCGTGAAGTACTTACTGATACAATTACTATTGATGATAAGGAGTATCATACTATGAAGATGACCAAACCAGAATGGGATTACTTATGTTCTGCATACCGTAATTACAATTCTAGGTTGGTTCTGGATGAATCTGGCAACTTGAATTTATTGGTGGGATGATATGGAAGAATATGTAGAGTTACAAGAAGTAGATGACTTTCTTCCGGAAGAGCATTCCACTGCTGTATACCCACATATTCTTTTAGATGGTGTTACAACAGAAGAGGAAGTTCTGTATTTTCATAATCGTTTTCAGAAAAGTGAAGCTTCACTTCCGTTGTATATTAAGTTTGAGAGTTTATACAGATGTATTGGCAGTTTTGAATTAACCCTAGATAATTTATTGGTGGTAAAGAATATTGCTGATTATAAACTCACTCTAGTTTTAAGTGAGAGCAAGCAAACACCTATAAATTTAGAAACACCGGAAGATTATTTAACATTTTTAAACATTTTTTAAGGAGGTTCTTATGGAAGTAAAAACTATTGTCATTATTGCTATTTTGGTTTTGTGTCTTATCTTTGGAGGCGGAAATGTCTTCAAGGATAAGGGTGGAGAGTCTGAAAAATCTTCTCGAAGAAATTCTTCAAATAATGACAGTGGTGATAAAGCATGATCATCACTGTTTTTGTATTTGTAGTGCTCATAACTATAGCAGCTTCTTGCGATTTTTCAGCATACACATTGTCTGAAAAAGATGAACGGTTGCTATACAGTGATGAGACAACTATGCAGAAAGAGGATACTAGTGTCTTTGGTACGGCGTCTATAACAGGTCAAATTAATGAACAAGACCTGCAAGCTAGTACTTGTAAGGATGAAGCAGAGGATATTTTGAACAGAATCTATAACAATTAGGAGGTATAAATGAATAAGTACGAATCTAATATTATGGTTAATACTGTGATTATGAAAGTGTTTTATGTGGTTATTGTACTAGTCAATTTATTACTTCCGTATCATAGAGATTGGCATTGGAGCTTTAGTATTTTCCAATTAGCTATTGTTATAACATGGTTTTTTGGCTTGATGGGAGGATTAGGATATTTCAATCAGAATACGCCTATTCTCCCTTTAGGCATTATAAGAATTTTGCAAATTGGTTTATACTTGCTATTCAAACACAAGGCAGTAAATTGGATCATAATAGGGATATACTTGGCATTAGATGCTATTTTCTTATTATTCCTGTTGTTTGATAAGGCAAATTATGAATACGTGGAGGAAAACAGAGATGGTAATTGAGTCTATGGAGGCTTTTGGTAAGAACATTACAGAAGATAATTATCTTCATGTGGATAAATTGATTGACGGTAATTCATACAGTAAGGTGGCATACGTGACTAATACATCTTCTGGTATGACTAAGCTTGATTCAGGATTTTACACTTTTTATGTGAAAGATTGCTGCGGGATAGTTGTCCCAGCTCGTTTATTCAACGTAAAGTCATTTGTTGATAGTGGCTACACAGTGAAATACTTGTTACATAAGCCGGTTCTTATAAACTTTACGGCACAGGTATACAAAGGGCGTTGGTCCCTGTTGATTGACAGTATTAAGCCTTGGGAGGGTGATTTTGATTTAGAACTCTTCAAAGGCAAACTCACAGTTTCTATGCAGCGTCTTGAAAAGTTACAGGAAGTCACCAATGTATCTTTAGCGTTAACTGAATGGGAGTGTACAAGTGTCCCAGAGATATACGATGGAAATGTTGGTTCCTTTGCAGTAATGGCAAATGCTGTTCTTGGACATTTGCAGGCATACAAGTCTGTACCTGCTATTGATTTTGGTATTCTTATGCGAACAACTGCACACACATTGCAGAGTTTATTCACAAAATATAAGAAAACTGCAGTATTTCCTTTTGTGACAAACACAGCTATGATGGATGAGCTCACTTTTATCAAGCACTGCACAAGTGATGAAGAACAGGAGTACATTTTGGATTCTTGTATGGAAGTTCTTGGTTTGGCTAAAGCCAAGATGGTATACGGGATCATAGTAAATAATACTATTAAAAGCGTAATTAATGAATTGAATCTTTGTAAAGCGCTTGCTGTTATGCCTACGGGATCTTCTACTTGGGTAAGTGGTGTAAATACGGAGTTGATCAAATGCTAAGGAATGCAAGATTAGCAGCATGTGCTATTTGTGCCTGTATGGTATTATCGGCATGCAATGACTCATACAAAGTAACACATTCTGTAGTCTCTTCTGCGGAAGAGACAGCTAAATCAGTGAAGGCTACTGAAGGCAATTTATTTGCTGTTACATATGATAACAGCAAATTGGTTAATTTATCCTTTACAAATTTAGGAATGGATTTTCAAAAACCACTGCTTAGTTACACATTCACCAGTCCATACGGTGCTCGCTGGGGCAGAATGCATAAGGGTGTGGATCTAGCTGTTGCAGAAGGAACTTCTGTTTATGCAGCAGAGGATGGGACTATTTATAATGTGTCTCATTCCTCTAGTGGATATGGTAACTGTATTATTATTTATCACGGAAAGCAGGGCGGGATAGATTATTATACGCGCTACGCACATTTATTGGACACTTTGGATGCATACGTCGGTAAACAAGTGAAGCAAGGAGAAAAAATTGCTTTATCTGGTAACACTGGAAATAGTACTGGACCACATTTACATTTTGAGATCCTCGAAAACTTAAATGCTGTCGATCCAACAAAATACTTAGACTTCTGAGAGGGGGTACTTGCTTGAAAAGAAAGACATTAATCTTAGTGTGCGCCATGGTAATGTGTATAGTGACTGGGTGTAACAATGATGATATCTTTGGAGCCGGTAGCGGTTCTCTTTCGATTACACAACCATATACAAACGTGGATGGTTATATGCTTGTGAATTATGATCTAAAGCCTGTAACGCAAAGAGAATCATTAGCTTTGAATGATATTGATTTCTCTGGTCCTATGCATGAGAATATCATAAATGATAATGAAACTAGTGTAATTGATCAGAATGATGTAAATAGCAATACTGGTGGCACAAGTTCAGTGAACCCTTCTTTACGTTACAATGAAGCTACTGGTTACACAGCTCCGCTTGAGAGTGCTACATTGACAAGTCCTTTTGGTCCGAGATCTCCACTGTTTGGAAGAAACTTTCATGGTGGTATGGATTTCGCTGCGAGTATAGGGACTCCTGTATATGCAGTTAAAGCAGGAACGGTTACTGTGAGTACATTTAGTTCATCAGCAGGCAATTACATTGAAATTGAACATGATGATCAGAGTGATGGTGTAAAGTCATCACAGTATATGCATAACTCAGAATTATTGGTTGCCGTGGGAACGCATGTAAATGCAGGGCAGAAAATAGCCCTGGTAGGTTCCACTGGACAATCAACTGGTCCACATTCTCATATAACATTTATCAACACTAGTGGTGATAAGGTTGATCCCAAACCTTATCTGCCAACAGGGTGGTATTCTGAATAATCTAGGTCTTATAGATGTAAAAGTCTATAAGACTTTTTAAATAAAAAATGGGAGGCTTCGCATATGAATAATATTGCAGATTATAGTTATTGTTATCTTGAATATGTATTAGTCGATAGTTTGAATAACACAAAAGCGTTATCTTTTATTCTGGCTACAGATGATTTACATAGTTTTGGTCATTTGATCACTGATATGAAAGGTTTACTCGATCTTCTTTCGCAGGCAAATCTCGTTCGAGATTTTTCATTAGAAGGTAAGTTGTTGAAAGCTGAAGATGTACCGCGTTTACTGATCACTCAGGAGGACATAGCTGTTCTAAATACCATAACGGAATATAAAGTTTCAACAGGGACTTTTATGGATTTCCTTGCTTGTGGTGTTGAGAATAAATTTTTGATTATCCCAGATGATAAGAAAGATTTACTGGAGTATAAGGGAGCTGATTTAGTGTCTATTACGCAGATAAAAGTTGCACAGACCACTATGAGCATTTATGCCCCAGTTTACTGTGAGAACACATTACATAATAAAATGTTACTTACTATGGAAGATAGTCTTCCGGTATTGCATGAGTTTTTGTTTGCAGCACCTATTGATTGTGATTTAAGTGTATATGAATCCGATGTCATTGCTTTGCACGAAATTAAGATAAACAATGAGCCTTACAGAATGTATTCTTTTAGTAACATGAAATTATATGCGGAGCATTTTCTGAAGTCTTTAGCTATGCTGAACAAGATACAAACTATGCGCTGTAGATATGAAAGATATCTAACTGTCTTAAAACAGTTTCAGTTAACTATTATGGAAATGGCTGGTTACAATCTTGAGACTCCTAAGATGGAATGGGCTGGCGGGGATCGTTCGTATAAAGATTCATATGGTGTTTTCTTTAAATCATCGCTTCCGAGCTATAGTAAACGAGATGCGATTGATTTTGTAAATCAATTCACAGAATTAATTATGCAGTCTTTAGATAAGGAAGTTCCTGATAGATATGTGCAGCAAGAGATTGAGAAATTAAAGGACGATAAAAAGAAATCTTTTTCTTTAATGGCGTCAATAATGTCAATCGGTGATAACAGTTCAATGTTACTACAGTGCAAGCAGTTAATTACTAAATTAGAAGAGAATATCTTGCATTATGATTTATTATTGTACAAAACGAGAATTAGTTCATACGCAACCAGTACAAGATTAGTAAGTAGCTTGTTACCATTATTCCGGGGTAGCGATGAAAAGGCTTTTACAGAAGTTACAACGAAATTCAATTACGGAGGTGTACAATGACATCAGTACGAGATGATTTATACATAAAAAATGCTATTTCTGTGGCATTGAAAAGTTTTAATACAGCAGAAATGGCATTAGTCGTTGACGGTAGATACTTTATGTTCAGATCAAAAACGGTATATGCCGAGCTTGTTGGAACGCAACTGGAGTTTTTTATACGTGAAAAGAAGATTGACAGCAATGGTAAGACTTTATCTATGGCAGAGAAGATTTATGTTACTGCTGATGTGTTACCAAAGCTAACAGAAGCTGTTATAAAACGAACATTGGGTACATACACCAGTGAGTTTAATTTTAATGCTTCTTATATGCGAGTTGATGTAGACAGTGAAATGGGACTTGTTATCATTGAAAGTGTGTTATACAAGATTGCACGTACAATGATTACTACTAATCAGAAAAATCAGGATTTGCGGATTGGGGATGACAGAGTGCCTTATCATTCATTAGTTCCTTTATTGACAGAGTTCCGGAAGCAGTCTTATAGCAATTATTATAAGTTTATTTATAATAAACTTATGCGCAGAATAGTAAATAGATGTTATAAGAAAGTTCCTTTTTACAACACAATGCGTGCTTTCGTCCCAGTCATTATTCAGTACGATTATGTATATAACCCCTTAATGGATGATCCAGACAACACGCTCTTTATGCATACACGTCTTATGCAGACAGCAGTGGGTAACAGTCGTGAAGTAGTAGTAAATAATAAGTTACGATGTTATATGCTTACGCATAAAGAGATTTGTCAGGCTTTGAATCTTAAACGTTTTATGAGGTTTACACCTGAGTTTCTTTATCGTGTCGTGGTCGGTATGATGCGTCCAGATTTAGAAGATTTTCCTTCTAAGAGTCGAAAAGTATATGTCAGAAGTTCAGCTTCTGAAGTAATTCCTGGCTATAAAGCTTGTTATTCTGTAGCAGATTTCGAGGAATTACTTACAAATCTTGCAGGGATGGCAAGTAAGATTTCTTCTGAAGAGGAGAGAAAGAAAATTGAAAAAGAATTAGAAGTTCTGAATGGTTATGTCAATATAGATTCCTTATTTTATGAAGTAGATAAAGAAAGAGGTGTTCTTTCACGGATTGGTGCTTTACCAGTTGATGGATCTATCACAACAGAGTTGTTGTACAGTATCATTTCAGATTGTGAGCTTCTTATGGAGGTACAGAATGAGTGAATACGCAGTTAATTTTTTTAATACTGCAGAAGATTGCATTCTTTTTAATTTAATTGATGGGTTAACGGATGATGTTAATCAGATGCAGTTATACAGACATAGAGCATTTTATAAAGGCTTAACCGCAAAATCTAAAATAGCAGTAAGTAATTTTCTTAATGATAGTATAAGCAATTTAACATTCTCCATGGAGAATGTTAATAGAGCCGCTATTATTGCAAAATTTACTAAAACATCCACTTATCAGGAGCTCCTAAAAGAAGTACAGGCCAATTTGCAGAAATTGCCAGAGTACTCTTTACATGAGCTTATTTTATGTGAAGAGATGCAGCCTTATATTGCATCTTATTACAGAGAGGATGACCCTACTGGTAGATTATACAGCTATTTTAAGGGAAATGTGTTTGAGCCTCTTGTTATGTCAGGTACATCATTGTCATTGCTATTATCGGATACCAAGGTATTACAAACATTTGCGGATTTATATAAATTAAATGTAGCAACACAAACCATGGAAAGCTTATTGCATCGCTATAAACATGTAAAGCGTGTTACGGAATCAGATACTGCATTAGCTTTATTAGTGTATAGCTATTATCAGGCTGTAAAAGTTGATGCTGATGTAGATGTAAGAAGTCTGTTACTGCAATTAGCTAGAAACAAAATTACAATGAATGAGGTGATACTTTATGGAAACTCCTAGTTATTTACAAAGAAGATTAGTTCAAAATTACTATGAGATACATGGTACTTTTGATGGCATTATTTCAACACCGATGGGGGATGAAGTTTTTAAGTTTGCAAATGAAACAAAGCGTACTGTTGAGGAAGCATGCTATAACTTCTTAGGCTATAATCGGGTAAGCAACTTTTCTGCAAAGGAGATAGCGCAGTTACGAGCTAAAGCTGTCTATGATAACGAGTCTTATGAGAAATATAAGGCTCATGTTGGTGAAAAAGAGGCGGCTCAGTTGATACGTCCAAGTAAGGTAAAAGCTTTAGCTAGAGACAAACAGCTGATTTTTGATTTGTGCTATGCGCACTTCAGTAATTGTTGTCACACAATTATTGATATTGGTGAAAACTCTTTTGAGTTTTCAAAACATTTGAATTATCTGAGACAGTTAAGAGTGTCACCTGCTACAGTCTTTACTGCTTTAAGTGAAGCAAAAGGTGAGTTGCGGTACTTGAAATCATCAGTCAGAGAAGCTTGTGTATACAATAATGTGTGCGTTGCTGATGTAGATATAACAGCAGCTGAGTTTACTCGAATCTGCCAGAAAGCTATTACAGCAGTATTATATGGAAAAACAGCAAACTTGAAGTTTGCTTGTAAAAATTTGGAATACTTAGCGGTTGTTGGTCTTGAAGATACAGCTCTGTACACAAATCTTCTGGATATTGCTTTAGCAAATAATATAACCTACAGTGAGCTGTTGAAAGAGATAGGGGTGCACATCGGGGATTATGTTTCAATGTTCCCTACCCTTAAATGTATTAAGATTCCGTTGGAAGATGGTTTATATTTGACTATTGATCAGACTTGTTCTAATGGTACGAAATATGTAAAAGGACGGTATTAATATGAATTATTTCTTATTTGATGTAGAGTCAACCGGAATGACTAATAAAGATGAAGTTATTCAGTTTTCAGGATTATTGTTTGATGAGAAGTTCGCATTAAAGAAGTTTTTTAATTTTTATTGTGATACACAGCAGACAATTGATCCGGGAGCTTTGAAGGTGCATGGTATTTCCAAAGAGATTCTTAAAAAGCTTTCCGACGGTAAAACTTTTGAGGATAATTTCTTTGAGATGCTCAAAATCTTGGAACAGTATCCGGATTTGTGTTGGGTTTCATATAACATTGAGTTTGATAAACGTTTGGTAAATCAGACACTGGTAAACAATGGATTAGAACCTTTCGATTTCGGCAAGGATTTACCAAAATTTATTAAGGTTCCGGGCAAATCTAATGCTTGCTTGCTTCAGGGAATGAGAATGATTTTCCCTGGTAGAGGTGGTCATAAGTTATACCAGATCGTTGAAAGATTGCCATATAGTAAGGAGGATATTCAGAAAGCATTTGCCAAACTTGCTATAACGTGTAATTTGGATCCTGAGTTGTCATATCATAATGCTGCTTATGATGTGTACACTTCGTACTTGGTGTTCAAGTATTTTGCACCTAAGTTAATGTGCTAATGAGTACATATAATGAGATTAAGAAATCAATTGATCGTGTACGTAAAGATATTGTAGGAATAAAGCGTAATCTTAGTCGGAATGAAGAAGACCAGAGAGAAATAAGAAGAGCTGTGGATAAAGCTGAATCAACATTTCAGCTAAATCTGCGGCAAGAAAAAGACACAGCACAACAGGAGTTTGTGCAGCAGAGCGTTGCTGATGTGAATAATGAAATACAGTCTCTACAACATCAGATATCACAGACACAACAAGAATACGATAATGAAATTGATCGTATCAAGTGTATGGATATCGCATCACAATACTCTGATGAACAAGCTATTACAGCTGAGGTCAGAGCATCACTGGCAGTATTACAAGAGCAATTAACTAAAACTATAAGTCCGCGTTTTCAAAATGAGCTAGAAGGCCAGTTTGAGACACAGGAAATTGCAATGTCCTCTGAAGAGATAGAAGAGGTTATCAAATACTTTAACAAACAAAGTCGTATGATAGAGCATATGGGAAGCGGCTCTTGGGTTGATAAGTTAATAGATAAAATTTTGCAGCTTGTACGTATACCCTCTTTAGAGAAAAATGAAAAGACCGCTAAAGTTTCTTTTGGTATTTTATCTATTTTACTTGTTGTTCTTGTGGCGGTTGCCGGAAAATTTTTATTTCCGTTCTATGTTTTATTTCTAGGAGTTTTACTATTTTATAATGTTAACAAACACTATAGAATTTTTTCAGCCTTAATTGCACAGAAAACAGTTAAGGATAATTTGAAATTGATTGACGAGTCTTTACGTAATAAAGCATTAGAGCGGCAGCAAGCTTTATTGCAAGAAACGCAGGAACAATATGATGCGCAATTGTTACAAGCACAGGAGGAATTGGATTCTCTTAAGCGAAGAAAAGATTCTGCAACTATGTCTGCAATGCAATCATTTACTTTTGATGATACAGATTTACAGTCGAGATATAGTAATGCCATTAAAATAAATAATAAGCGTTTGGAGCAACTGAAAGATGAGAAGGATTCTTTACAGCATAGTCTTAACGAGGCGCAGAATGAATTGCAGGAATTAGAGCATCAATTGCATGCAATAGCTGGTAATGTACAAAGTGAATATTTGGATTTGCAAAAGATAGGAACAAGTCCTATCTTTAATCCACAGTTCATTGTTGATATAAAAAAGTCGAAACCAACTTATTTTACACATTTACAGGCTGGTATGCTTTTTCTTTATAATGACAGTAAGGATGTCTCGAATTTTATTCGATTGATCCTATTACAGCTTAGAATAAAGCTCAGTCCGCATAATATGAATTGTACAATAATTGACACACAAGACTTAGGTATTGATTATCTGCCTTTCAAGCCTAACAATCCAGATAATGATGAGGCTATAAATAGTTTATTTAGGATAATAGGTGATAAAGAGAAAATAAAAGAGACCATAGATGATTTAGTTGCGAGTATTAATACTCGCGTCGCTGCGATTCGGCAAGATTATGATAATATCGCTGCATACAATCAAGCTATGGTGGAATCAGATTCATTAACTGAGTCTTACGAATTTGTATTTTATCAGAACCCAGAAAATCGTGTTTTGAGCGACTTGAATATGCAACAGTTATATCGATTAGGTGGCCCACTTGGTATTTTTGTCCATCTGTTTATCAAAAAAGATGTTTTTTATGAGATGGGAGACTTAGCAGAAGAACTTGTAGAAAGTTCTGAAGGTATTTATTTATTACAGGACGGAAGTTTACTTAAGAGGGCTAAAGAATTCGTTAGTGAAAACTTAATTAAACATAAGGATTAAAAACCTTTATTTTTAATCCTTAATTATATTAAAAAGTATAAATAATGAAAGGGGGAAATAAACTATGGTACAGCAGCTTAATCCGGAGTTTATTCCAAAGATCAAGGCATCTATCGAAGAGCTTGAGGGCAATACAGTGCCTTCCATCCGCAAGGGTATGGATAATATCGAGGAGATGACCGAAGCTTCTGGTTCACAGAAGTTCATTAACAGCGGTAAGTCTTTTGCTGAAGGTACAGCCGCACTGTTGCAGGCAGCGACAGATCTGGTTGCAGTACTTGGTCGTGTACACGAGCAGTACTCTAAGCTTAATGAAGCATTAAATTAACGGAAAGGAGGACGATAGCATGGAACTTAATCCACAGCTTATTGATGATTCTATTGGATCATTTAAGAAGGTTTTCAATGAGGATGTGCTTGCCACATTCACAACACTCGCACAGACTTTGAAGGAAGAGGAAGCCGCTGGCGGTAATGCCATTGTTACACAGGCTCTTGATGCTTGCCGGAAATTCCAGGATATGTACAACACAAATCTCGAGTCTTTCCGTGGTTTCTGTGATGATGGTAAGGGTATTCAGGAGATCGCTGAGTATCTTGAGAAGGCTGATATGGGATCAGTTGCAGCAAGAGATACTTCCTACAAGAAGCAGGGTATTGACGCTGACGCTGTCAGAATGTAGAAAACTGGCTTGCATAGCCGTAGAAAGCTATGCAGGTTTTTAATAAATAGATAAAAATTCAAGGGAGCGCAATTTGCGTTCCCTTGCTTTATTATTAAGGAGGTTATCACTAAATGGTATTTTATGTAAGTAGACTTGATGGTAACGGGAATTCTGTGCCTATAGTCGTCGGTTTGAAGAATACTAAAACAAATGATGTGTTTGGTATTGAAACAATTATTCATGAAGCAAGCGCAATTCAACAGTTTGCTTCTGAAGCAGAGATGCAGCTTGCAGTTCTTGATTCAAGCAATAAACTGTATATTGTTTTAGCAAATATCATTAACTCGGAAGAATGTCAGGATGTAACTGTTGTATACAATTTGATAACAAAGGTTCAGCAGAGTCTCAATGTTAGAGAATTGCCAGATGCTTACAATAAAAAGATTACTGATAAGTTATTGCAGTGTGGTATGCAAGAAGCTGATGCACACTGTGCTGTTTATTTTGTAATGGATTACGTAGACTATCTTGCTTCGACAGAAGAAGATACTATGCCTACAAACATCGGACCAGCTATGTTCAGTCCTACTTATTTTGGTGCAACACAGGCACGAGTTTCTTCTCTGAATATTAAAGAGAGTTGGCCGTTCAGTGAGTTAACCACAGAAGAAAATGTTACATTGTATCAGAACAGTCCAGAAGATCCATTGTTTATTAAATTGCCTAATCGCAATTTGTTAATGGATGAGAATGCACAGTTGAAAGATTTTCTCCCGGCTAAGAAAGATTTGTGCACGCCTTATGGTGCTTATGAGTTGGAGGATATGTCGGAATACAAGACAGATTCACGATTCCCTGCATCATTATACGAAGATGTTGAAGGTCGTGGGTCTAATAATACTTTTGAATTATACCCAAATGAAGAGAAGTTTTATAAGGCTTTGATTGAGTGGGTTCAGTTCAATATGAAGAGTACAGCTATCGGTGATATTGATGTGTCACCATCCAATCCAAACGTTGATAAGATTTCGCAGACATATCTGGAAGAATTAGCAAAGTTATTATACGTGAAGCATTGGTATCATAATCTCAATGTTCCTATCTTTGCACCAGAAGCTGAGGATGAAATGGAAGATCTGATCCGTGATACTGAAGTATCAGATTATCAGTTCCGTATGAACGCAATCGAGAAAGATATGGTTAGCGCAGGTATCACT
>CAKPLX010000015.1 GCA_934167785.1 uncultured Bacilli bacterium | reverse complement strand
ATATTGTATGGTGATTGATATAAATCAATTGTCTTTATGCGAAAGAGTTGTAAACCACTTCGTCGTTCGCACCAGATGGCTATTAAACTCGAACTTTTATGGTCCGAGTTTTTTAATACTTATTTATAATACAATATTATGCAAATTAATTTGAGTGTGGCAGATTATAAATAAGCTTTCATATTGAAAAAAATTAACATCAATGAAATGAAAAAAATATGATAGATAGAAAAAATTATATAGGTCTAACATAAAAAAATAAGAAACTGACAATGGATAAGAACAGGAAAAAAATATATATGGAGGTTAATATGAATGAAACAAATGAAAGTGGCTTTATTTCTAGAATAAAAAAGACAAGAAAGAATATGAAATACACTAGTGCTGTATCTAGAACAGAACCTGCTGATAGAATTCCCGTAAATGTTGCAAAATTAGAAGAATTAAATAGAAGTATTAGAGAAAAATGTAGACAAAATCATTTAACGAATCATGATTTAGAGGAAAAAAATGAAATTTATTATTCTAGTAATTTACAAGAATTCAGTAAAGAAACTAACAAGAAAATACTAAATCACAGTAAATATATTACTGCTTTTTTTGTTCTTTGTTTTGGATTCAGAATTGTTAGATCTTCTCATTACTAACTCCATTAATGAATCTGTTTGAATATTCGAACTTTAAATATATTTTCGTTCTAAAGCGTAACTGTTTTTTTTCTAATAAAAAAATCCTCATAGATTATTTTTCGGTTTCGTAAAAAATACTTAGGGAAGCTAAATATCCTACTGTGGCAGAATATTGTTATAATTCCTTGTTTTTGTTATAATATTCTTATTTCTTTGGGGAATAGATATTATGTCTTATTATAATAGAAATTATAAGAAAATAAAGCTAAGTGCTATGGAATATTTAAATAGCGGTGAATGTGCAAAGGTATTTTATAATAAATATTTGAACATAAAGATTATATATTAGATAATTTTAAAGAACTAGAAGTCCTATTTAGAATATTTTCTGAAAATATGATATGTACTGATGATATCAAAAAGGACAATATTGTAATTAGTAAAGATGGCATTGTAATAATGGATCCAGACTTATTTTATACTATGCAGTCTTCTAGAGAATTTATATCAGCATTAAATAAAAAGAAATTATTAAATTTGTTTAGAAGTATTCTTATTAATTCTCTGAAAAATGAACAAAATTATGGGAAGATTATAACTTTCATTGATAATGAATTAGTTAATTTTCAGATAAAAGGTGACACAGATATTACATATGAAATTTCTAAAAAATTAAAATATACAAAAAGAACTATAGAACTTTTTAGAAGATGATGTTTTTTATAAATAGTTGTAGATATCTATAGTATTGGTACCAGATTAATTGAAACTAAATTTTGAGTTTAAGTAGTATAAATTGAGTAACTAGAAATAATTAGTCAAATTGTTGAAAAACACATATTTAAAAAAGTGTAATTTTTTTTCTGTTTTTTCTTTTTTTGGTATTTTAAGAAATTCTATAGAAAAAGATCATTTTGTTGAAATAACCACATGCTACGATGACAGAAGCAAAGACTTACGATTTTTTTTAAACAAAACAAAAAAGCCTCAACGCTACTTTAATGAAAATTTGTTTCATCAAAACATGTCAAGGCTTTACTATGATTGAATTTTTATCCGATTTTTGAATTCAAAGAAATAAATTGTGTAGCAATTTTTTTATACTTTTCATACATTTCCTCAGCATTTTGATTTTGATTTTGATTTATTTCTTTAGTAAAGTCATTAAATGAATTTTTATCCTGTACTAACTCTATTAAAAAACGAATTTTATCTTCTTCAGAAATATTGTTCAATTCTTTAAAATAATTAGTTAAAGTAGTATTCCAAAAAGGATCAACATTTGGATTAGCTATAAAGTTAATTATATCTAATAAACTTATTTCAAACTTTTGAGGTTCTATTTTATATTCTCTACCAGTCTTTTCCTTTAATAATTCTTCTAATGCTATTTTAGTCGAGTAGGTATTGACATCTTTACTGGCATTTAGATAATTTTTAATGATATAGTCAATTTGTTCGTCTTTTGAACGAAAACAATAATGTTTTTTTAAATCCTCATATTTTTTTTCCAATTCTTCAATCGATAGGTTTTCATACCATTTTTTTGCTACGTTTGGTGCAAACGCCATAATATCTTCCTCCTTCTATGAAGATTATATCATGTTTTTAATACTTTTTATTTTTTTGTATTAATTTTATAAAAAATGTGATATATTTATACCAGTTGGTATTTGCTACTATCTATAAATCTACAACTAATGGTTACTATCTTTCGTTAAAAAAGTACATTACTAATAAAGTATAATTTTTATGATAAAGAATAAAGTTATAACTAATTTTAGTTTTTTCCTTTTTTTAACTTATATCTTTAAAAATATTGAAAAAGGAATGATCAAAATGAAAGAAAAAATTGTTCATTATAGTGATATTGATGAAAGTTTAGGTGGCTTTCTTGATCTTTATTCTGAAGATGAAGATATTTTTGACTCTATAAATTACAATCAATTTTTAGCAGTGGAATATCTAGATAACATGTATAATGAAAATTTTGAATATTTAGGTTATTTATCTTACGGTTTATTGAAAAATATTAATGATTGGATAGAGTGGTCAAAAGAAAAAAGAATAACTCCGATAGCATTAATGGATGGTAGTTTTTTTACTAAAAATAATAGGACTTTTATTGAAGCAATTACAGCTAGATGTGCTTACCGTGCTGGTGAAGCATATTATGAAGGAAATTGTGATAGAAAATTTATTGCGATGATGGTTGCGTTTGGAGAAGGAATCAATTATCTGATGTATGCTAATCATAGTGAATTATCTGAAATTGAATATCGTAAATTTATATGTGATGTGTTTGTTGAACTAGATAAAATTTATTTAAATACCATTGATCAAGACAAAATAGATTTATTGAGAAAAACTAAACAGTGTATTTCTATTTTAAGAGTCCCTAAAAAATTTTGTAAAAAAATTAAATTGCCCAAAAATGAATTTACTAAGAGATTATTTAAAAGTTAAGTTTTAAAAAGTGGTATTTTAACTATTATTGTAAACAGTTAGAGACTTAATGAAATATTATTCAATAAAAAATTTAAAATACAGTATATATATTTATACAAACAGGAGGTAAAAATGATGCAGTTTTATCCACTTGATCATGAAGCAACGATAGAGGATATCCAAAAATTTCATTACAAAAATAAAAAAATTGGAGTAATTGCCCATATTATTAATGATAAGCAAGAAATATTATTACAACAAAGAGGAAGAGAATCACGTGATGAAAATAATTTATATGAAAATATTGGAGGTAAAGTAGAAAAGGTAGATTTAAATTATAAAGAAGCAATAATAAGAGAATTAAAAGAAGAAGCGGGGGACGATCTTAATCTAGAAATATTTGACTCTATAGGAATTTATTACTGTCATAAAAAAAACATCGATTGGTTGTTTGTTATCTACCTCATGAAATATATTTCTGGAAATTTCAAAATAATGGAACCAACAAAATGTGAAGGATATAAATTTTTTTCTTATGAAGAAGCCATGAAATCAACGAGAGTCACCGAAGGTTCTAAATATTTAATTAAAACGTTAAGAAAATAATTTAAGATATATAATATTTTAGAATAAAAAAAGAAAGTGATTAAAGATGATTAAATATTTAAATTTTTTAGAAAATAGAAAAAAATATTACTTACCACTAATTAATTTTAATGACGATGGAGAAAAAAAGTTATATCAGTGTTCTGTTCCAATATCGTTTTTTCTTAAATATGAACAACTTTTTAATACATCAAAAATTTTAATTAATACTTATAAAACTTTTGATATAAATCAATGGTACGAAGAACATAAACGTACCAATTATGAATTTGCTTTATCAGTATTTGATGAGTATATAGATATTAAAGAAGATTTTGATTGGACAATTGCAGATGTAAACAGAATTAATTCTTATTCTAATGACTTTATTGACTATTTTTATTTAATAGAAAAAGTATTAAAATTATTTACTAAATTATTTCCTACCCAAGCGATACACTATCAAGAAATGAATTTAAATTTAAAAAAAGCCCTAATAGAGTTACAAAAATTAAGTACAATTACTTATTCTCCCCAAATAAGAGATAATGTTTATTTACCAGATGCTTGGTTTATCACGCCTGATGGGCAACCATATAACCCAGGAGATGAAGGTCATTCAGGGAGAGATTTATTGTACAGTTATCAAAATTTAAAAGAAAATGTTAAAACAATAAATTCCAATACATTAAAAAAATATAAAAAAAAGTTATTAGAATTAAAAAAAACTACTAATGAAATACAAAGTAATCAGTATATTACTTCATATCAATTCAGGAATTTTTTAAATTATATTAGTCAGCCGGCTTATTTAGACTCTGTTAATGGAATTCCAGTAACTAGGGAAAAACATATTGTAGAAATAGTGTCGGGAATAGCAATGGCTCATCTATATTTTTATGAATTTTTTTATGATCTTATGAGTTATACAACTAATCCCAAAGTAGAATTAGAAAAAATTATTAATTTAACTAACAATAATCTTGTAGATATTTTAGTGAGATGCTGTGGCTTCCATAAGGTAGAAACTTCTATTCCAAAAACAATAACGACAAGTTGTATTAATTATGAAAGAATTTTTGAAGAATACATAAAAAAAGGATGGAGTATTGCTTTCATTCCACCTATCATCATTAATAAAGAAAAAAAAGAAATAGAACAATATCCAAATGAATTTCTTGTTATAAGAAAAATATTAAAAAAATAATTTTTTTAGTATAATATTGGAAATTAAAGTAAGTTAGGGAAGGAAACAATGATGAAAAATTATAATGAAGTAATAAATATTATCAAAAAAACATTTGATTATGATTTAATGTGTTCATCAGTAGAAAAGTATTTGAAATCAAGTGATAATTATTTTTTGGATCACTACCTTAATAGAGAAGAAGAACAGGATTATATTTATTCTTTTCATCAAAATACGGTAAGCATGATTTTTTTATTAGCTGATAAATTGCCAAAATCTTATCCTAATACTGAAAAATACTTAAATCGAAAAATGTATATTATAGAAAATTATTTAAAGAAACTAGATCTAATTTCAAAAAGTGGAAAAGTTGGCACTTTAGAATTTGGTTTAGGTTTTGCCTTCTTTATGCAAAGAAATTTGTTCAAAGAAGAAATTATTCAAATTACTTTTGCTACTTTTTTTCTTAAAAAAATATTTCTTTTTGATCAAAAAATATTTCAAGAAAATTTGAAAAAGAGATTTCCTAATAAAAAACAACTATTACAGTATGGGGTAAAAAGATATATGATTTCTTATATTAGAAAATATGATATCTATTTAGCGGATTATATTGAAATTCATATTTCTTTACTTTCTAAAGAAATATTAGAAAAAATAAATATTGATAAATTATATCAAGAAGACAGTGTAGCAAAAAAATTAAAATTAGAATTAGTATACAAAAAACAATAGATAAATATAGTTCTGAAAGAACAAATAGAAAAAATCATCTAACACTTTCGTTGGAACATACTATTATTATTTTTTCAAATAGCAATCGATTCTTTCAAAAGATAAATGAAACAGAATTTTTTCTTTGATTTTAATAGACTATTGAATCGATTTTTCCTGTCGAAATTGCTTAGTTGTTGCCAATAACCGATTGAGAGTATCTTTCAAAGTAATAAAGCTAAAACCAATCAATAAAATTAGAAAATTAATTACTGCATTATAAAACAAGCTTAGCTATTGCTGAATATACTTGAAAAAATTAAGAATATATAGTGTGAATCAAAGGAGAAAATAGTAGTATGAGTCTGAAAGAAGAATTTAAGAAAATAATATTAGATTTAGCAAATATTCATTTAATTGATGAGTCAAATGCTACATCATGCAGATTAGAAAATAGAGTAAATTATTTTCTAGATTGGTGTGCTAATAAAAAATATAATCCAGAAAAAATGAAAAATTTTATTGAAAAAATGGCTATTTGGTATGAATTGCGTTATCCTGATGACGAAATCTGTAGATTAATACCAATAAATTCTCGAAAGTTAAAGGAAGTTAATAAAATAATGTTTATTGATAATCAATATATTAAAAAAACAATAGATGATCCGTCAATAACAAAAAAAATGAATTGGGCTGAATTTTATAATACAAATGTATTTATTAATTCTTTATCCAATAATGAATTATGGTATATAAAAAAGCCCAAATATGCTTGGAAAGTTTATTGGAATTATGGTTATGATTCTGCTTGTTTATATTTAAGCGCAAGAGGCATTATAGAAAAGGCAAAAGATATTGAACACATCATTCCAAATATTTCGGACAAAAGTTTGGAAGGTAAAGATATAAAAGAGGTAGTAGCTCTAATTGAACAAAAAGGAATTCTTCTTCCCAAAAATAACGGATTCACGAAAGCTATTGAAGATTATGATGATTGGTTTTATCAAAAGGAAGAAATGTTAAACTGCGTGATGTATAGAATTATTGAACGGGGGGGAAATAGAATTGGCCCAAGGAGAGCTTTTTTGTTTGCAAAAGAATTCAATCGAGACATAAACATTCCGATGAAATATGCTGTAGATTTCACTGATCTTGGATTAAGAAATTTTATAAATGAATATATTAAAGCAGGTGGATCTAAATACTTAAATTGTTACTTAGACTATTTCTCTAAAACAGGAGAAAAATTGGACACCATAACCATACAAGAATTAATATTGACAAAAAAGCCTTACACCTTAGAAGAAACTAAGCTTCATCAAAGATTAATTGACTGCTTGATGCAACAAATTGATCTAGCAAAACTAAATCAAGAAGAAATTAAAAGTTTAAAGCTACATAGAAAATAAATAAAAAATATAATTAATAATCAATATTAAAACATTTTAATTATTTTTAAATAAATTGTCCTTTAAGTGGAGATGAAGGAAAAGTACTTTAAAAGTATTTTTCTTTTTCTATACATATATTTAAATAGGGGGAAAGAAATGAAAAAAATAGATTATTTATTACTAATTGCAATCGTTATCATTTCCTTATTTGGAATTCTGATGATATATTCTGCATCCTATGTTTGGGCAGAATATAAATTTAATGATCCTTATAAATTTGTTAAAACCCAAACCATTTTTTTAATTTTAAGTTATATTTTCATTTATTTTATGACAAAAATTCCCTATTCCAAATATTTATCCAAAGCAAATCTTATCTTTTTTATTTGTACCATCCTTCTAGTTTTAGTTTTAATTCCAGGAATTGGAACAGTAAGAAATGGTTCTAGAAGTTGGTTTGGAATTGGTGGACTAGGGATTCAACCCAGCGAATTTACCAAATTAGGAATGATAATTTTTACCTCAAAATACTTAGCTTATAACGAAAAAGTACTAAAAAATATAAAAAGTGGAGTACTTCCCATTTTAGGAGTATTAATGTTAGTATTTGGACTAATTATGCTACAACCAGATTTTGGAACAGGAGTTATCATAGTTATTTCTATTATTGTTTTATTATTTGTTAGTGGAGTTAATATGGGTTTTTTTATCAAACTAGGTTTTATTGGTCTATTAGGCGTTGTAGCCTTAATCATTGCCGCTCCATATCGAATGAAAAGAATTGTATCATTTTTAAATCCATGGAGTGACCCTTTAGGAAGTGGTTTTCAAATTATTCAAAGCCTATACGCAATAGGGCCAGGAGGCTTACTAGGACTAGGACTTGGAAATAGCATTCAAAAACACTTTTATTTACCCGAACCTCAAACAGATTTCATCTTCGCTATTATCAGTGAAGAATTTGGTTTTTTAGGAATTATCATTGTAGCAACGCTTTTTCTTTTAATTATTTATCGTGGATTTCATATTTCTATTCATTGTGAAGATAAATTTGGTAAATATTTAGCTTTTGGCATTACTTTTCAATTAGCTTTTCAAGCCATTTTAAATCTAATGGTGGT
The DNA here is from genome assembly GCA_934167785.1 of uncultured Bacilli bacterium. Next base: position 13,571 of record CAKPLX010000015.1, on the reverse strand, counting down.
AGTAGGATTAATTCCAGTAACAGGGGTAACTCTACCATTTCTTAGTTATGGAGGAAGTAGTCTTTTTATCACTATGATATCAATGGGAATTCTTCTAAATATTAGTAAATGCAATTATGAATAACTTACCTAGACTATTTAGAATAATTTTGGTATAATAAAACTACTAAATGTTAAGGAGAAAAGAAAATGAAAAAAACAATCAGAGACTATGATTTAGAAAATAAAAGAGTAATTATTCGTGTAGACTTTAACGTTCCTATAAAAGAGGGAATAATTATGGATGATACTAGAATAAAAAAAGAATTACCAACAATAAAGTATGCCATTGAAAAAGGAGCAAAAGTAATATTATTATCTCACTTATCCAAAATTAAAACAGAAAACGATTTAATTGAAAATAATCTTTATCCAGTCAGCCAAAGATTATCTGAGCTACTAAAACAAGAAGTATTCTTTTCCAATAAAACAAAAGGAAAAGAACTAGAACAAATGGTTTCTAACTTACAAAAAGGTGAAGTACTACTGATTCAAAATACAAGATATGAAGATTTAGAGGGAAAAAAGGATAGTAACTGTGATATTGAACTTTCCAAATATTGGGCTTCTCTAGGAGAAATATTCATCAATGATGCTTATGGAACCTGCCATCGTGCTCATGCATCTAACGTAGGAATAGCAAAATTTTTACCAAACGGTATAGGTTTTTTAATTGAAGAAGAACTTCAAAAATTAGAGGGAATCTTAGATGAAAACACGCATCCTTTTATTGTTATTATGGGAGGAGCAAAAGTTCATGATAAGATTAAGATCATTAAGAATCTCATTACCCAATGTGATTTCCTATTAATAGGAGGAGGAATGGCCTATACTTTTCTTAAAGCCAAAAATTATCCTATTGGGAAATCAATTTGCGATGAAAAATCTCTTGAATTTTGTCAAGAAATGCTACAAAAATATGAAGATAAGATTATCTTACCAGTAGATCATTTAGTATCTACTTCAATAGATGATTCTAATATTTCAACCAAAGAAATTCTAAATACCAATCCTTCAGAAATGGGCTTTGATATTGGTCCAAAAACCCTTGAACTTTTTGAAAATAAACTTTCTAATGCTAAAAGAGTAATCATAAATGGTCCAATGGGATGTTTTGAAAACCAACGCTATCAAGAAGGGACCAGAGCACTTTATCAGTATTTAAAAGATAATCACATCAAAACACTAATAGGTGGTGGAGATTCAGCATCTAGTGTAAATAAACTATCAGATCCATCTTATTTTTATCACGTTTCAACCGGAGGAGGTGCAACACTAGAATACTTAGAAGGAACTGTTCTTCCAGGAATTAGTGTAATCAATGAAAAAGAAAAATAATTTAAAATACTTATTCAATTTTTTACTTATTATTATAGTCCTTGCTATCGTTTTATATTTCTCACTAAAAGATAATTATGAAGAAATTATTTCGACTATTTTAACAATGAATTATTTTTGGATCGTTGTTGCTATATTCATTTTAATTGGTTATCGCCTTTGTTCAAGTTTTGGACATTACCATATTATTAAAGCAAATCATGAGAAAGTATCTTATTTAAAAGTCTTTCAAATTAATTTAATGATTCTCTTCTTTCACGGAATTACTCCTTTTGCAGGAGGAGGGCAACCTATGGAAGTTTATTTCTTACACAAAGAAGGAATTCCCGTTACTAAAGCAACAAATATCACCCTTCAAAATTTTATCGTTTATCAAATTGCTTTAATATTAACAGGCCTATTTGCTTTAATTTATAATCGTCTTTTTTCCGTTTTCCCTAATAACAGCCTGATAAAATACTTAGTAGTTGTAGGTTTTTTAATCAATACAGCAGTTTTAGTAGTAACTTTTTTCTTAAGTTTTGGAAAGAAAACCAATAAAATTATAGTTGATGCAATCATCCATTTATTAGCCAAAATCAAATTAATCAAAAATGAACAAAAGACAAAAGAAAAATGTCAAGAATATCTAAAAAATTTCCATGATAATGCAATTGAATTAAAAAAGAATAAAAAAATAGTTGTATTAACAGTATTAATAAATATTTTAGGGCTAATGCTAATGTACAGTATGCCATATTCTATTTTAAGAGGAATGAATGCAAATGTTAATATTTTCAAAGTAATTACCGCAGTTGCTTATGTTATGGTCATCGGTTCTTTTGTCCCCATTCCAGGAGGAACAGGAGGAGTAGAATATAGTTTTATTTTCTTCTTTCAATATTTAATAAAGGGAAGCATCCTTCATGCAGCAATGCTGGTTTGGCGTTTAATTAGTTATTATTTAGGAATGATTTTTGGAGCCTTTGCTTTGGCTTTATATAGAAAGAAGGAGAAAAAATGCGAATAGGACTATTTACAGATACTTATCTTCCCTATATTAGTGGTTTAGTAACCAGTGTAGATATGCTAAAGAAAAGCTTAGAAAAATTAGGACACACAGTCTATATTGTTACAGCGAATTTAGAAAATTATCATTATGACTATGACAAAAAGAGTAGAATTTTAAAAATCCCTGGGGTTCCAACGGGAATTTATGACTCTAGATTAACAGGAATTTATCCCCTAAAAGCCATCAAAATCATTCGCAGTTGGAATTTAGATATTATTCATTCTCAAACAGAATTTGGAATTGGCACTTTCGCTAGAATTTTAGCCAAACAAGATAACCTTCCAATCGTTCATACCTATCATACCATGTATGAAGATTATGTTCATTATATTACCCATGGTTATTTCAATCGTTCAAGCAAAAAAATAGTTGAATATTTAACCATATTTTACTGTGATAAAACAATTTCAGAGTTAATTGTTCCCACCAAAAAAGCTTATGAATTATTTAAACAAAAATATAAAGTTAATCGCAATGTTTATATTGTTCCAACCGGTATTGATATTGAAAAATTTTACAAAGAAAATCATCCAGAATTTAAATTATCTGAAAAAAGAAAAGAAATTGGTTTAGATCCCAAAGATTTTGTTATTTTATTTGTAGGAAGAATTGGCAGTGAGAAAAATATAGATCTTCTCTTAACTTCTATGCGTCCTCTTGTAGGTGTATCAAATAAAATAAAGTTATTAATAGTAGGTGATGGGCCAGATTTAGAAAATTATAAAAAATATACAGAAAAAAATCATTTAACCAAACAAGTTATTTTTGCTGGTAAAGTACCATGGGATAAAATTCCCAATTATTATCTAATAGCAGATTGTTTTGTTACTGCTTCTCATACAGAAACTCAAGGCTTAACAGTAATTGAGGCAATGGCAGCATCGCTACCTGTTGTAGTTATTGAAGATGAAAGTTTTGAAGGAACCGTGATTAATAATTTAAATGGCTTAACATTTAAAAATAAACGGGAATATAAAAAATGTATCCTAAACTTATTCACGGACAAAGACTTAAGAAAAAGATTAAGCCATCAAGCAAGAATTTCAGCCGAAACCCATTCTTCTAGATACTTTGCCGAACAAATTTTAGAAGTATATCGAATTGCGATAAAAAATCAACCTAAACATAAAATACCAATCGTTGAAAAAATGCACAAAATATTTAAAGAAAAAGATAAGGAGGATCAAAATGAGTAAATTTATTATCTTAAACCATAAAATGAATTTAGAATATGAAGAAGTATATCCATATATTAATGAATTAAATAATATTGATACAAATTATAATATTATTGTCTGCCCAAGTAGTCTTTATTTAGAAGATTTCATTAATCATTGTAATTGGGGAGTAGGTGCTCAAAATGTTCATGAAAAAACAAATGGCAATTATACTGGAGAAATTTCTACACTTCAATTAAAATCCATGGGAATTGAATATTCACTTATTGGTCACTATGAAAGAAAAAAATATTTTCATGAAACCATAAAAAATACAAATCAAAAATTATTATCCTGTCTTGATAGTAATATTTCTCCAATTCTATGTTTTGGAGAAACAGGAAAAGATCAAGATATTATTAACGATCTAGATTCTCTACTAGATCAAGTTAGCAATATTGATTTCATTATTTTTGCATATGAACCATTAAAAGTAGAATCAAAACTAGAAGTTACAGAAATAAAAGAACAAGTAGAAATGATTTATCACCACTTATATGAAAAATACAAAAGTAAACCAAACATCATTTATGGTGGTGGCGTAGAACAAAAAGATATTAAAGAACTTTTAAGTAGTGACTATATAAATGGTCTATTAATTGGAAAAATTTCAGCAAACATAGACAAAGTCAAAAAAATAATGAAAAGTATTTAAAAATACAAAAAGCAGTCATTAAAAGAAGTAGAAGTATAAGAAAGAAGTAAAGAAAAAATTACTTCTTTCTTTCATTCGACAAAATTCGACATCTCCACCTGTTATACTAAAATAGAAAAATAGAAAGAGGAATAAAAATGGAAAAAATAAAAGTTTTAATGATTGATGATAACATTGCTTTAACCGAAATGGTAAAGGAGTATTTTAAAGATAGTAAGGAAATAGAGATTGTAAAATGTTGTTATAACGGAAGTGATGGAGTAAAAAGTATTCAAGAATTAGATGGAAAATATGACGTAGTTTTATTAGATTTAATTATGCCAAAAAAAGATGGAATTAGCGTTTTGGAAGAATTAAAAGAAAAAAATATTCATAAAAACATTATTGTAGAAACATCATATAATAGTCCAGAAGTAATTCGAAACGTTAGTGAATATGGAGTAAATTATTACATATTAAAACCATTCGATTTACCTGATTTAGAAAAAAGAATACTAGATATTTTTAAAGCAGTCAATAAAAAAGGAATAAACCTTGTTCATAATAATCTAGAAATCTCAATTACTAGAATGCTTCATGAATTAGGAATGCCTGCCCATATCAAAGGATACCAATATATTAGAGATGGAATTTTAATGATTTACAATAACCCCGATATTATTGGTGGAATTACCAAAGAACTATATCCAGATGTTGCTAGTAAATATAACACAACCGTATCTAGGGTAGAACGAGCTATTCGCCATGCCATTGAAGTATCATGGAATAGAGGAAACTGGGATTTAATGGAAGAAATATTTGGTCATAGTGTTGATATCGATAAAGCCAAACCAACAAATTCAGAATTCATTGTTACGATTGCAGACAAATTAAGATTAGAGTTTATGAAACAAAGTGCTTAAAATCATTGTGAAGATAACAGTGATTTTTTTTGAAAAATACTGATTTTATTTCAATCTTTTTAGAATAATTATTTACATTATAGTATTTTTTTACTATAATGAAATTAGGTGATTCAAGATGGGAAGAGAATTAAGAAGAAAAGAAGCAAAAAAAAACAAGACAAAAAAAGTAGAATCAGAGCAAATTTCTGAAACAAGTTACAGCGGTTTAACCCTTTTAAAAATAGTTGCCGCTATAGCGATTATTTTATTTATTTTATACTATGTAATAGCAGTATTTATTACCAAAGAAGTAGATGTATCGGGAAAGAAGGATGACACAGCAACTTCTGAATCAAGTAATTCCTCTAGTAACGTATCTAATGCCATATTAGCGCAAAGAACATTCGATCAAGCTGAAGAAGAGTATTATGTTTATTACTATGATTTTAGTGATGAAGATAAAAATATCTCTAGTGCAATGACAAATAAAACTGACATGACAATTTATAGAGTAGATACAAGTAGTGGCTTAAATCAAAAATATGTTACTACAGAAAATGGCAATAAATCTGCAACAGGAATAAATGAGTTAAAGGTCAAAAATCCAACTTTAGTAAAGGTAAGTGGTGATCACATAACTTTATATCTAGAAGGAACAAGTGATATTGTTAATTTTTTAAACCAATAGTCTAAAAAAATAGACTTTTTTTTCTTTTCTCTTCCCATATGCAAAATTTTGTATTATAATAAGTATATAAATTAATTGCCCCATAGCCAAGCGGTAAGGCATCGGACTCTGACTCCGACATTTCGTTAGTTCGAATCTAACTGGGGCAACCAATAGATAATCTAGTCCAATCTTTGGACTTTTTTTCTTTTTCCTTTTCTTGTCAAATAAAAAATCCTATGATAAAATAGTATCAAGAAATAGAGAGGAAAGAAATGAAATTAAATAATAAAGGATTTACTTTAGTTGAAGTATTAGCGGTAATTGTAATTTTATCTATATTAATGGCCATAATGGTTCCTAGTGTAAGCAATATTTTAAAAAAGAATCGTGAAAATAATTATAAAGATTTAAAATCATCCATCGTTAGTGCAGCAAAAGTCTATCTTTCTGATAATCGTTATGAAGTTACAATAAGTTCGTGCATAAACAATAAAGCAAACATAACAAGTATCAATGATATTGCTTTAATTGATAGCAAATTAAAAATTAAAACCTTGGTAGACGCGGGTAATTTAAAAACAACATCGGCTGGAAAGATTCTAAACCCTAAAGATAAAACTAGCCTAGATCTAAATAATAGTTACATCATAGTAAGATATTTATGCAATAAAAAGAGTTTTGAATATGAATTAGAAAATAACAATAAAGATTACTTAGTTTGGCAATAAAAATAACTAGTTTTTTGATAAATCCTAAATTGGAAACATCATTGCACTAGTTATTTTCATGATAAATAAGTATTTTTTAAAACTTACGATATAAACCAATTGCTTTTCCTAAGATAGAAACTTCTTTTAAGATAATTGGTGTCATAAAATCATTTTCAGGTTGTAGTCGAAAATAATTTTCCTCTTTATAAAATGTTTTTAATGTGACTTCATTATCTTCATTCATTGCCACTACAATCTCTCCATTTAAAGCTGTATTTTGCCTTGCAACAATCACAATATCTTGATCTAAAATACCAGCATTAATCATACTTTCACCACTAACTCTTAAAGTAAAAACTTCTCGATTTTTGGGAATGAGTTCTACAGGAATAGGAAAATATTCATCAGGATTTTCAATCGCTTCAATAGGATTCCCTGCTGTTACTTTTCCCAAAAGTGGAATTTGTACCGTTGATGAATCAATTTGTTCAAATTCATTTGGTACCAATAACTCCAATATTTTATGATTACCCATATTTCTCTTTAGATAGCCCTTATCAATTAAGTTTTTAACATGAACATGTACCGTAGCGGGGGATTTTAAATTAACTCCTTTAGAAATTTCTCTAATAGAAGGAGGATAATTGTTCTTAGCACTATACTTTTTAATAAAAGTCAAAATTTCTTCTTGTTTTGAAGTAAGCCCTTCTTTTCTCATTTCCATCACCAATTTTAATTTAACATAAAAATCCTTCTTTGTCAAACAAGTGTTTGTATAAAAAAAACTTGCATTTTTGAGGGGAATTTGATATCATATATCTAGAATAGAAGAGTGATAGAATGAATAGGAAAATACATATTTTATATGGTATATTAATGATATCTGTATTAGCAATTTCAGTAATTGGTTCAACTTATGCTTATATTACCGCAACAACTAGTAGTGCTAAGGATAGTGTTCAAACAAAATCAACAATTTATAAAATAAGCATGAGTATTCATCCTATCTACAATGACTTTTCTCTAATTCCAATGAATGATCAAGATGCCTTAAAAGCAGTAAAAAATAATTGTAAAGATAAGTATGATAGGGGAGCATGTTCTGCTTATAAAATCTTAGTTTATGACTATGATGAAAACTTAGATTTTATATCTGGATATATGACTATAGAAACAGACAATATGGAAAACTTAAGTTACTTAGTATTAGAAAATTCTTCTTCATATGATGAAGAAAATTGCGCTATGATCAATGAAAAAAGTTACTGTATTGCTAAAGAAGCAACACCTGCTATTGAAGATACTAACCTTTCTTTAGGAGAATCTTATTCTGTAACAGGCCAAAAAGAAAAAGAACTAATTTTAGTTACATGGTTAACCAATTTAAATGAAAGTCAAAATGAATTTGATATAGGTACTTTCCAAGCTACAGTTACAATTTTAGCAGGATCAGGAGGAGAAATCAAAGGAACAATTGCAAGCTCTGTAAAGTTAGATTCTAAAGAAGAAAGTGGTGATTTAAATGACACTGGAAACCAATAAAAATCTGACCAAAATTCAAATCCTAGTCTCTTTAATTATCTTTACATTTCTTTGTATCACAGGGGCAACGTATGCATATTTTACAATTTCAGATAGCAATAACAACACAATTACAGGGGATGCTGCAACAGTAAATTTAACTCTAGATGTCATCAAAATTTTCCCGACCGCTTCTTCTACAAATACAGGAGTGATGGTTCCACAATTATCTGCTTCTGGGAGTGAAAATTCTCCCTTAGCATCCGCTTTAAAAAAAGGGTGTATTGATGGAAATACCAATATTGTTTGCCAAGCTTACAAAATTACCATCGAAAATAAAGGAGGAACCGCAACTCAAGTAGTTGATGGAACCTTACTATTTTATAACAACCCCGCTTTAACGGTTTCAGCAACCAATACTATGCCAAATTTAAAATGGAAACTAATTACCTCTGCTAATGCTAGCAATCCATCCTCCTCAGCACTTGGGACAAATAGTGATCTAGAAGCAAATGCTACCGTCTCAAATGGCAAGTTTGCCTCGAACGTCACTTTAACAACCAATGCCAAAAAAGAGTATTATGTTATTGTTTGGATTAATGAAACGTCTAAAGATCAATCTGATAATTCCACAAGCAATACAAATAAAACTTTCTATGGCCAAGTAAAATTTACATCTTCTAATGGAACTGGTGTAACTTCAAGTTTTAAATCATAATTTTTTAACCGATAGTTAAAGAGGTAGAAAAATCAAAAAATCTATGTTACAATAAAAATACCTAGAAGGTACGATATCAATATGTATAAAACCAACTAAAGATATATAAGGGAATCTATATCATACTATGTGTTGAATACTTAAATTATTTTAAGGATCCTAAGTAGTATGTGCGATTTACCGCCATGTGGTATACGCGCATGGTTTTATCTTTCATTGAATCGGCCCTCTGGGCTTTTTTATTAATGTAGGTGATAGAAAATGTTTGAGAGAGTAGAAAAATTAATCGGCAACGAAATATTAAACCAAATCAAAACTAAGTGGGTAGCAGTAGTAGGATTAGGAGGAGTAGGTGGCTATGCAGTTGAGTCTTTAATTAGAAGTGGTATTGAAAAAATAATTTTAGTTGATTTTGATACAATTGATATATCGAATTTAAATCGTCAAATTATTACAAATCAAAATAATATTACTAAATATAAAACAGACGAAATGGAAAAAAGAATTCTAAGTATTAATCCTTCCTGTCAAGTCATTAAAATCACAAAAAAATTAGAAATAAATAACCTTCAAGAATTATTTCAGTATTCCATTGATTATTTAATTGATGCTTGTGACACTATTCCCATTAAAGAAGAATTAATAAAAACATGTATTGAGAAAAAAATAACCTTTATTTCTAGTATGGGTACAGGAAATAAATTAAATCCTTCTCTATTAGAAATAACTGATATCAAAAAAACCTCTTATGATCCTATCGCAAAAAAAATTAGAAAATATCTTAAGGATAACCATATTAATGCAAAAGTTCCAGTAGTATATTCAAAAGAGCAAAATCAAAAATTTAAAGGAAGCATCCCATCAATGGTATTTGTTCCAGCAACTTCTGGGCTTCTATGTGCGAATTTTGTAATAAAAGATATTATAAACACTTGCAAAAAATAAACTTTATGTTATAATTAAAAACGTGGCAATTCGATGATGACTTATTATGATTGCACTAACACAAATTTATGATAGGAAGGAAGAAAAAAATGAACAAAAATTTAATTGAACAAATTACAGAAAAACAAATTAATCCTAATGTACCAGAATTTAGAGTTGGGGATACAGTGGTTGTTGGTTGTAAAATCAAAGATTTTAGAAATGGTAAAGAAGTAAACAGAATTCAAAATTTTACAGGTATTGTTATCTCTAGAAAAGGTACTGGAATCTCTGAAACTTTCACAGTAAGAGCAGTTTACAGTGGCGTAGGAGTTGAAAAAACATTCCCTGTAAATAGTCCAAGAATTGATTCAATTACAGTAACAAAGAAAGGCAAAGTAAGAAGAGCTAAATTATATTTCTTAAGAACTAGAAAGAGTCAATATAAAATTAAAGAAAGTAGAAAAAATAGATAATAAAAAGGTAATAGTAAAATCTATTGCTTTTTTTATGTTGAATTGACTTTAAAAAATAACATGCGTATAATAGAAATAGTCAAATATTTATTTACTCAAAATACTTAATTATTTAAATTGGAGATGATATGATGAATAAGTTTTTAAAAGAATGGGGTCCTTATTTAATTATTATAGTAGTAGTAATTTTAATTAGAACTTATATTATAACCCCGGTAATTGTTAGAGGAGATTCAATGTATGATACCTTAAAAGATGGTGAAGTTCTTTTTTTAAATAAAATAAACTATCGTTTATCAGAAATTAAACGTTTTGATATTGTTGTAATAAAAGATTTAGATAACGACTTAATTATAAAAAGAGTAATTGGTCTTCCCGGAGATAATATTGAATACAAAGATAATGTTTTATATATCAATGGAGAACCTTACAACAAAAGATTTACCGATGATATTACTGAAGATTTTACTTTAGAAGATATCTGTAAAATTCATGAAGTAGGATGCACAAATAAAATTCCTAAAGATATGTACCTAGTTTTAGGAGATAATCGTGATGTCTCCGCTGATTCTAGAATTAAAGGATTAATTAAAAAAAGTCAAATTCAAGGAAAAGCTACCTACCGATTATGGCCTCTTAATCAAATTGGATCAATTAAATAAAATTTTAATTAATATAAAATACCATAATTTAAAAATAAAAAATATATTGAAATAATACTTAATAAGAAAGGGATAGTAGTAAGAAATGAAACTAGATAAATTAAAACCTTATTATGATCAACTGCAAATAAAATATGGTGCTAAAGAACTTGATTCAATTTACAGTGGAGGCTGTGCTGAAAATCCAGAAATATGTTTTGTGTTTATGAATCCTACTAAAAGAAATATTGCCTCTTCCAAAAATTGGAAAGGATTAAAGTCTCCGTGGATAGGAACGAAAAATATATGGGATTTATTTTACAAATTAGAATTATTAGATGAAGATATTTATGATAGAATTAGAAAAATCAAAGGCAGCGAATGGACAGAAAAATTTGCAGATGAAGTTTATTGCAATGTAAAAAAACATAAGTATTTTATAACAAATTTAGGAAAATGTACGCAAGTTGATGCAAGAGCATTACCAGATAGTGTTTATAAAGAATATTTAAGTTTATTAGAAAAAGAAATAGAAATCATAAATCCTAAAGTTGTTATTTTATTTGGCAATCAAGTAAGTTCTATTGTTTTAAATGAAAAAATATCTGTATCTCAATGTAGAAAAAAGGTATTCCAAAAAAATATTAATGGAAAGAAATATAATTGTTACCCTGTATTTTATCCTGTTGGAAACGGAAGATTTAATATTGATAAGGCCATCGAAGATATTCTCTACATAAAAGAAAATGTATAAAGATTAGAAATAAAAGATAAATTTCATTTTAAAAAGTTAAATTCTATCTTTTTATTAAAAAGATGAAAAAAAGAAGACGTTTATTTCCATGATATTAAAGATTTTATACTAAGCTTAGTTTAAAGATAATTTCTAGAAAAGTTAAAAGATATTTTCTTATAGTATCAATTATATTGATGATAGAGAATATTAAGTAGGATGTGAAAAAATGAATAATAATTCTTTAAAAGAAGAAAATAATAAATTTAATGAAAGTCAAAAAATTCAAAATAATGCTCTATCTAATACCACTAGTCAAAATCATCTTGAAGACCAAATTCAACAATTTCAAAGTAATAATTTAACCAATCAAATAATAGATAATAATATTCAAGCACAAAAGAAAATTCCAACTAAAAATATGATTAAACTAATTTTATCAGCTCTAAATATTATTACAATTGTACCTCTTATTTTCAGTTTTACAGCAGTATGGCTTATTTTTGGGGCACTTGGAGATGAAAATATGTACTATAAAGTATTAGGTGGATGCGGTATTTATGTAGTGTTATCTATTCTCATTTTCATTAAAAATCTATATAATGTCGTTAAGTATAATAAAGTATTAGAAAAAATACTATTAATTTTGATACTTTGCTTAGTTTCTTTTGCAATAATATCACCACATATATTACCTAACAGTCAACTAACGAAGAAAAAAGCCAATACTTATCAACAAGTAAATTTAACTAATAATAAATTATATGAAGATGAAGATATTGAAATTAAAATTGAAAATATAACAATGGAAGATAATAATATGCAAGTTAAATTTAAATTAATAAATAAATCCAATATATATTATAACTTTAATATATATAAATTAAAAGTGAATGATAATGAAGAAATATATTTTGGGAAAAAATCAGGTTCAAATTTTAGTGCTGTAAATAACTGGGTAAAACCTAACGAAACATCTAATTCCTATTTAATATATATCTGGAATGATGAATTATCAAAATATAATTTAAAAGAAGAAGATATAAAAAAGATGTCGTTTAAATTATTAATATACAAAAGTAAAAATGGTAGTGAAATATCGATGGAACAAATAATAAGTGATAAATATTATTCTATAGAATTAAAATAAATAACATTTACAGTAAGTTATTTTGCTTTTAATAAAATTTAGACATATTATAAATAGAGGAATGTTTCTGAAAGAAAAAATTGAAAAAGTTAAAACAAAATTAAAAGACTTTTATCATAACAATGAAAAAGAAATTAAAATTGGAGATGGAATTATAACAGCAGTAGCAGAAACGATTGCAGTAGTCGGAAAAGTTATGGTTGATAATGAAAAAGAAGAATCTGAATCATATGGACAACTTGTAAATAAATATGGTAAAGATACTCACTCTAAAATGCCAATAGATACATATTGCGATTTAACTGATAAATTTGGAGATGATTATGCAACAGAATTATTAGAAGAGATTCAATCTGGAATTTATACAGAAAAACAAATAAGAGATACCTTAGTAGTAAGCAACAGAGAACAGACTATGAATTAGCTGATTTTTGCAGAGGTAGAGAATTGTCAGAAGATGATTAGTTAATAATTTAAAATCAAAAATGTTGTGCACTACGTTGATTGATAAGTACTATAGTTGTACGATGCACTGTATTTAGTATATTGTACAACTATAGGAAATAAATTCTATAATGTAGATTAGATATACAAATTAAAATTATTGGTTCTTCGAAATTATGGTTCTTCGAATTTGAGGGGACCTAACTTTAAAGTAGTTATTACAAAATTCTAAAATATTAATTTTAAGTTTTTATGATAACTTCAATTTTACTACTTTGAGACAATTATAAGATATGAAAATAACATCTAAAAATTTAGATGTTATTTCAGACTGTTGACAAATAGGTAGAATTTTTACTTATTTGTCTTTTATTTTGTAAAAATAATAAAATTTCCAATA